>NZ_NEXU01000052.1:0-98787 GCF_002224105.1 Psychrobacter sp. DAB_AL32B
TCCGCAGCGCCAGTCTTTAAGCCTTCTCAGTGCGCAAAAATATAACATACCTCAAACCACTAAGCATTATCTAAATATCGCTGTTGGGATAGCGCTCACTTGCTTAACGGTACAGGCACAGGCTGCTAATAAGGCTCAGACTTATAATGAGTTGCCATTACCAGAAGCGGCGTTTGAATATGAAGAGTATGAGCTGTCACAGGGTGCTGATGAGCCGTCCATAACTGCGAATACCGCTGCTCAAACTCGTAAAGTAGTAAGTAAAGAGTTTGTTGCCCAACAAGCAACGTTATTTTTTGAGTGTGCGCAAGTACAGACTAGTACCGCCCGTTTGGCCTGCTTTGATAAGGTTGCAGAACAAGGCAAGACGCCAAGTTATGTCACAAGCAAACAGCCAGTAGATTTGGCAAAGACTTTTCAAAGTACTATTTCGGGTAATCCACAAGTAGTACTGGCAGAAGAAACGAGCACAATTACTGGCAAGGGTACTTCAAATAGCACTGTGAATAGTGTAGGGGCGAATCAGCCAGCTGCGACTGAAAATTTAGATACCGTTGGACTGACGCAAAGAGAAGCAGAAGTATTAGAAAATGTCGGCGTGACTCAAGCGGATATTGAAAAATACACGCCGCTAAGCTTAGCCTATGATCTTGATAAAAACAGTGAACGTGGAAAGTGGACAGTCAGACCTTATCGACCGACCTATGTCATGCCATTGTTTTATACCTTTGATCCCAATTTAAATCCAAGTACGCCATCGCAGGACCCCAAGCCTTTTACTTCTAATGAAACTCGTAATACGGATCTAAAGTTTCAGTTGTCTTTAAAGACCAAAGTTGCAGAAGACTTGTTTGATACCAATGCTGACTTGTGGTTTGGTTATACCCAAGAGTCGCATTGGCAGGTCTATAATGAAGATAACTCACGACCATTTCGCGCCACCGATTATCAGCCTGAAATATTTTTGACACAGCCTGTGACAGCAAATTTGCCTTTTGGTGGACGACTACGCATGTTGGGAGCAGGTGCTATTCACCACTCAAATGGTCAAGATGATCCATTATCACGCTCATGGAACCGTGCTTATCTAATGGCAGGGGCAGAGTGGGGCAAGTTATCAGTCATACCGCGACTATGGGCGCGAGTCAATAACGAAAGTAGTGACAGTGATGACAATCCAGATATCGAAGATTACATGGGCTATGGCGATATCAAGTTCTTATATGACTTACCTAAGCAGCAAAGCCTGAGTGGTACTTTGCGCTACAATCCAGGCACCAATAAAGGCGCAGCGCAAATTGACTATACTTATCCATTAACGGAAAACGTCAATGGCTTTGTGCAGCTGTTTCAAGGCTATGGCGAATCCATCGTCGATTATAACCATGAAAACACCTCGATTGGTTTTGGTATCGTACTTAATGACTGGAAAGGTTTCTAATATCAGCGCGCATGTCGACAGTAAGTTATGCGCCGCGTAGGCTTAGCGCCTTACCAAGCCGGACTATGGCTGGCAGAGTATGTAGACATACGCTGCCAGTTATGCCATGTTTATCGCAGTACGCCACAATCGCAGCACTTACAGAATCCCTCCCTATCAAATGCTAGTAGTTTAGTAATTGCTGACACTACACTGCGCTCCTTAACAAGCAATTATTCGTCTTTTGCCAATATATGCCAGCAACTGAGTAGCCGTTTTGGTAGCGGACTGCTATGTCCCAGCTGCCATAACAGTATTGCGTGGTTGCCCAAGCCATTTGAAGTCGATATCGCTGCCGGTACAACGCTAACGATTCAAGCAGCGACCTACTATGACTATCCGATGCGCCAAGCTATTAGAGCCTTTAAGCATCATGAAGATATGACCAAGTTGCCATTGTTGCTGCATGCGATACGCCAACTACCACGTCCTCATGGCTGCCATTATAACAATAGTGTGATTGTTGCTATGCCAACGACTAATCAGCGTCTCATCAAACGTGGATTTGATCCTGTCAGTATTTTGACCGCGCAACTATCTAAGCATTGGCAGATTCCTTTGTGGCAAGGTGTCGAGCGTATTGACGACACTGTCAGTCAGCAAGGACTCACACGTGCAGAGCGCTTAAGTAATTTAAACAATGCCTTTGCTCTAATCGAAAAGCCGCCCGTTAAGCGCTTGCTATTATTCGATGACGTTGCCACTACAGGTGCTAGTCTGCAAGCATTAGGGCGTGCACTTTCGCTCTCTTCTGAAACAGTAATGACGACCAACCCTCAAACCTATAATAAATATCATCTTTCTGCCTATGCTTTGGCGCATGGTAGCCAGTCATAGCTCCTCATGTTGTTTACGCTCAATTACTATTATGTTGCGAATATGTTACCTTAACGTTATATTATCCAATAATTAGACGTCTTACATCTATGTATGTTGCAAACGTTAAGTAGTTTTTTCTGTAAACAGGTCAAAGATAAGGATTTAAGCTGGATAGCTAATACACTTTATGGAACAAAAATTGCATATTTATTGTTGAATATATAAAAAATACTGGGTGACTGCTCATTTAAATATTAGGTGCTCATTGCTAATGTGAATCTAGCTCTAGTTAGAAACGCTGGCAGTTATAAATAGGGGTTTGATGTGAACGCATCTGCGAACAATCTACCAGAGAAATTACGAATGACCAGTTCAGGATTTACCCTGATTGAGATGATGGTAACGATTGTCGTGCTTGCCATTATTGTGAGTATCGCTGCCCCTAGTATGAGCAACCAGCTTGCCAATCAGCGAGTGAAGTCAACAACGGCTACACTTGCAAATGCGTTAAAAGAAGCTAAGGCTGAAAGCATTATTCGTCGCCAAAATGTAACTTTGAGCTATAACAATACTAGTAATCCTAGAGTCATCACTATCACTAGTTCAGATACAAGTGTAATTGCCAACTATAGCTATACTGCCCAAAATACCATTAGACCTTTACTAAGTACGACTACCGTTATTTTTGAGCCTAGCAAACGCGTTACTGAGGTGCGTACTTTTACTATTTGCGATAATAATCTTAACGCGACATCGAG
Organism: Psychrobacter sp. DAB_AL32B; assembly: GCF_002224105.1. Classification (NCBI taxonomy): domain Bacteria; kingdom Pseudomonadati; phylum Pseudomonadota; class Gammaproteobacteria; order Moraxellales; family Moraxellaceae; genus Psychrobacter; species Psychrobacter sp. DAB_AL32B. Next base: position 3,058 of record NZ_NEXU01000052.1, read on the forward strand.
ACAGATCGTAGTCAATAAAGTAGCTAAAATAACCAGCCAAACGGGAGGAACATGTACATGAATAAATTGAGCTCCCAACGCGGTGTCGGTCTGATCGAAGTAATGGTCGCGCTATTGTTACTAATGGTGGCAGTCCTAGGTTATAGTGCACTTCAAGGAAACGCTATCAAGATTACCGATGAATCGCTCGAGCGTTCTCAGTCATTAGTAATGATGCGCAATATAGCAGAAAAAATCCATGCCAACCCTTCTGCTATCGAAAAGTATGCTGATGAGCTCAAGGCGGCATATACCAATACTGCACCTAGTAATAAATGTGGTTTAGACGGGGTGATAGTAACTGTGTTATGTACACCAGAGCAGCTTGCAGAAGCTGAAAGCTATAAGTTAAAAGCTGAATTGCAGAACTATGACTTTCAGGTCCAGATGCACCCTTGCCCTAATACCGGCGGTATAGGCTCTGGTGCGTCTAGCAGTATTATGTATTCTTATTGTTTGATAGCGGCATGGGGTGATACTACGCCTACTATTGGTACAGACAGCGATGCAGATTGTTTAACTGAACGAGTGGTCAATGATGAAGACGTAGTAGAACAAGCTGGTGGTAGCTACCACTCTAAAGCCACGTGTATGATGATGGAGATATGATATGAAGCCAGAAAAATTCTCCAATGAATATCATTATGTTATGGGTGCAAGAGGCTTCACGTTAGTAGAGCTTATGATTACTCTAGTATTAGGCCTTCTTATTTCTGCTGCTGCTTTACAGATTTTTTATACCAGCTCAGTTAATAGCCGTCGTCAAGAAGCAAGCTCACAAATCCAAGACAACTCTATTTTTGGCTTTTCTCAGATACAACAGCATCTAAGACGTACTAACTATGGGGCCAAGCCGACGAGTGCTCATGATGAATACTTTATGAATCATCTAACACCCCAGGGTGGTGTGGTACTCACCGCACCAGATGCACCAGATGGTACTGCGAATAAATGGTTAGAGGGTAACTTATCTGGTTTAGTTTTATCAAGTGATGCTATTTCAAAAGACTTGTTATCAAGCAGTGAATCCACTAATAGCATTAGCAACTTAGCTGGTATCGCAAATAGTGATCAGCTAACTATTCAATATCAATCTGCTCAAGAAGGTATGTTTGATTGTGAAGGCGCTACTATACCGAAAGATTTTTATGTGATTGAGCGTTATTTTGTTCGTATGGATAATACGATGACTCCTGCTACTCCCGGCTTAGCCTGTGCATCGGCAATTTATAGTTATGATGAGACTAATGCTGGTAGTGCAACCGGTATCGATATAGCGAGTTATACCGCACCCGCCACACCTGCTATACCTGCCACACCTACTGCACCTACTGTACCAGCAGTACCAGCTACTGTGAAAAGCAATAATCTAGCCGATGTCGGTACAATCATTATATCTAACGTCGATTATTTCAGAGTCATGTTAGGGGTATCATCGAGTACAGGCTTTGCAACTTTTCCTGATAGATCCCGGATGGCTTATATGCCTATTCCTGCCAGTGGCAGTCTTGAATTAAACCAGCGTATCGTTAGCTTGCAAATAGGTGTACTAGCGCGTTCAGATAACCCAACAGTGACTTCACAAGCCAATAGTGACTTGAGGTTTACGATACTTGATAAAGCAGAGGTCGCACTGAATGGAGCGGCTACAGCGGGACCAACCTATTTACGTAGTGTCTATGAAAGTACGGTGTTATTACGCAATGCAAGAGGAGGACTATGATGAAACAGTCTTTTGTAAGTAATCCTAAAATGTCTACGACTCTGCATAATCAGTCCGGCGCAGTACTGATTGTTGTGCTATTAACACTAGTACTTATTATGATTGTAGGAGCGATTGCAGTTAGGCAAAGCACAACAGATTTAAAGGTCGCGACTGCAGACCAAGTAAATAAGTTGCTATTTCAAGCAAATGATGCAGCTTTAATGAAAGTGGAAAAGGAAGATCGTATTTTGAGTGAGCGCCGAGGTGACGTTGATACACTTAAAGGTTATATGTCGGGTACAGAGCGAGAAGGACGTGCAGTCAGCTTTTGTGTTAGACCACGTAGTAGCAAGTTGTTCAGTATTCTTGAAATTAGTGAGGTTACTAAAGACAATGCTTTAGTGGCTGATAGAAATAACGGCTATTGCAACCCGAGTGATAGCAGTGACTATGTAAGTGAAGGTCGTGTGATTACGCAAATGACGTTTGTAAGGCCTATCGCTACGGACGACGAAGGTGTATTTAATAGGGAAGTAGAGGGCACATTATCTAACGACTTTGAAAAGCCTGAAACAGGCGGTAATGTTACGATTGAATGTACGACATTTACAGGCTACGTGACGTCGGTCATACCTGCACTATCAAATGCGTCACTGGGTAATGCTACTAGTAATGGTACTACGTCTGTGGCAGGTTGCCTTAAACAGCCGCGCACAGGTGATAATACAGTTATTACAGTAGATAAATGTTTGACTGCGTTGGGAGTTCCATTTCAAACCCAGCAACAGACGTATCTAAATCAGCCTGTCGGCGTTACATGCATTTCTTGAAGCTGACAAAAATTATATATTTAAATGATTGGCCGTCACAGACTAGATGAAGGTTGTGGTTTTTCTACAAAAAATCAAAATTATATGGGTGGTTATTATGAAAATCCTAGATAGCAGAACAAAAAATGCATCCCATCCTGTCATGAAGGGCTGGTCTTTAAAACTATTATCAACTGTCGTCTTAGGCTGTATGGCAAGCAGTGCCGGTCATACTTCTGATTTAGAAATATATCAGGGCGCAACCTATGGTAACGCCTCCATCATGATGATGTTAGATAACTCTGGGAGTATGAATTACAATAGTATTAGTAAAGACTATCCGAGTGCTACTTTCCGAAGTGGTCTTTTTAATGAAAAGATAAAAGAAGATATTTATAGTGATGATGGTAGCAGAGTCGTTGACTCTGTTCAGTATCAAGTAGATTTTTATCGTAGCTACTATGATTATAATGTTAAATATTATGATCGTATGTCGCGTTTAAAAATGGCGCTCGTTCCTATGTTTGCTAATCCAAAAAGTGATAACGCATTTGGTAGAGATGTAGATATTAGTAAATATAAAATTGGTTTAGGAACTTTCTTTCTTAAGCAGTTTGCTGAAGGTGGCGGTGAAATTCAAGAGCCAGTAAAAGAGCTAACACTAGCTAATAGAAAAAAGCTTATTAATAGAGTAATCGCTTTAAAATCAGAAACTAATACGCCAACAGCCCATGCTTATGCAGAAGCAGGTGCCTATATGCTAGGTACGCGCACTTATAAACTAGAGAATGAAGCAAGATATATAGAAGCCGGATATTATGTCAAGGATGGTAGTAAATACGATTTGTATGAGTGCAAGGGAACCAGTTCAAATTTAAATACGGCTGCTGGTTTTAAGCGCTACGAATGTAACCAAGGATATAATAGACGCCAAAATAATGTCAAATATAATGAATTAAATCCTAGTTATTATTTAGGAATAGGGAGTTCTGATTATACCTATGTTGTAAGTAATGGAGGATATTACTATAAAAAAGTCACAAAAGATTGGACAGATTATAGTTACAGCGGTTTTGATCTTTCGGCAGATAATACTAAAAAACAACCAAATGGTTCAACTTACCAATCACCCATACCTGACGAGGCAACACAATGTGACGGTTATGGTGTTTACTTTTTAACAGATGGTGAGCCTAATAACACCTTTAATCAGCAAGATACTCGAGATCTGATGAATACCAGTTTAGAGACAGGGTCTGTATTGATGAGCAGAACTTGCAGCTCTGGTCTGACATCTAGAGGTAGCTTATTTGAAAATAATACCTCTAATGGTAAACCCGCTTGGGAATGTATTGGTGAGTATGCCAAAGCGCTATATAGTAAAGACAACCCTAAAGAGACTATTATTGCAACCGCAACAGTAGGTTTTGGGAGTGTGTTTAAAGAGCTTATAGGGCAAGGAAAGGTAACTAAAGCTATTACTCGGCCTAGCGGTGCTGTAGAAACGGCACAAGTTTATCAATGTGATCATAGAAATGTTTCTAGCCAAGATGCGAAGAACGTATGTAAACTTGGTGAAAAAGGCGAAGGCTATGGGGAAGGCGGGTTTTATTATACTGAAGAGTCAGTAGATATTGCTAATAGCGTTCGCAAATTCATTGAAGATGTCAGTAAGGCTGAAATTGATCCAATATCAGCAGGTACCATGTCGGTACCGCTTGATAGCTTGGGCGGACTAAAGTCACGTCAATTTGCTTATTTACCGATACTTGAGCCTATTCCTAAGTCACCACTGTTATGGAACGGTAATCTAAAAAAATATAAGGTTCAAAACAATACTCTAAAAGGTAGTGATGGCAAATTCGTATTTTCTGATAACACAGGACTATTTGCAAAAAACACTCATGATTTGTGGAATACTCTCGATGGTACCCGTCCTGATGCCCAAAGACCTGATAGAGGTGAACCGCAAGTCGGTGGCGCCTATCAACAAGTATTTGAAAACGCGTCAGGCAATACTATTGGTGATAGAAATTTATTTGTCGATAGTGGTGGTAGTTTAATCAATCTTAAAGTCAGTTCAGATAATAAGCCCGTGAACTTCGATACGTTGATGGAGACGGAGGAAAGTAATAAGAAGAAGCGGGCATTACTTCACTTTATGGGATACAGCGAACCTGAAACCACGACAGTGAAAGACGGTGTGAAAATAAGTGCAACAAAGAATAAGTGGTTAAAAAATATCGGTGGAGTCTTACATTCTATACCTCAGTTGATCACTCAGAAAGTGAATGTTGATGCTTCGGGGCAGTTTGATCAGAGTAGCCGAAAGGACTATATCATCTATGGTTCTATGGACGGTGCGCTACATATGTTAGATGACAGCACGGGTAAAGAGACTTTTACTTTTATACCCAAACAAATCCTAGATTTACAGCCTGATGCGCTGACAAGTAACGGTACTGCCAAAGATGGTAGCTATCCTTATGGTGTAGATGCCCCGTGGTTGACTTATGTTTCATACACGACCAAGTCGACTACTACAGATGAGGGTGAAGCAGCAACTACAACCAATACTTATGAGTCTGACCAAAGCTTTGCTTTAGGTGGTCTGCGTATGGGCGGTTCGATGTATTATGCGTTGGACGTTTCAGATGTTAATGCACCCAAAATTATTTATGGTGTGGGTTCTAACTATGCCAATCGTCAAAAAGGTGATACCACTACTTTAGGTGGTACCATAAATAATGCTACCAGCACGGCAACTATAGGAAGTCCTGAGCAAAAAGCCTTTGCAAAAATGGGTCAATCATGGGGCAAGCCGACACTTGGTTACGTAAAAAGTGATGGTAAAAAGGTCATGGTTAGCTTTTTACCGGGTGGCTATGATACGTGCTATGAAGACCCGAAATTTAAATTAAATACTAGCTATCCAACAGATACCCAATGTGATAATAAACCATCGGCACAAGGCAACGCCGTATATATGGTACAAATGGGTGAAGTCGAAACCCAGTCTAATAAAGAAGAGAAGGTGAATACTGCTAAAAATAATGGTAAATTATTATGGTGGGCAAATAATCAAGGGAGTGGAGACGGTAGTACTTCTCGTTCTACTTCATTACAATACTCCAAGTCAGCAGATCTAAAGCACAGCGTGGTTACTCAAATCAGAGCTTTAGATCGTAACTACGACGGTCTGATAGATCATATCTACTTTGCTGACTTAGGTGGTCAAGTTTGGCGCGTCGATATTAACAACAATAATGAGACTAATAGCTTTAAAGTAGATCGCGTGGTAAAAGTACTAGACGTCAGCGATCAAGCTGATACTGGTGATGCGCCGCCACGTTTTTATGAGCGTCCACTGATTACTTTCTATAATGGTAAAAACTCATATAAAGATGCTAGTGGTAATAGTGGTAGTTATAACGGTGTGCAAACAATGATAACGGTTGGTACAGGAGACCGTAGTAACCCAGTGACGGCAGAAAGAAGTAAGCCTGATGCGCTGTACAGTGTTATGGATAAAGATTTGGCGCGTGAGGATCTGTTTTATTACAGAGCAACGGGAACAGCACCCGTAATAAGCCTACGTACACCAGTTATTAAAGTTCCTGGACTGATTACTGATAGTAATAAACTTCAAGAGCTAAAATTTGCCAACGCAGATATAGGCGCAAACGGCATTAAGAAAAGAATGCAGGGTAATGTTATTCAAGGTTGGTACATGCCGTTTACCAAATGGTTAGGGAATGGAGCTGCAGTAGGTGGTAAATACAAAATCAAGATGTTTAATGAGCCAGATGCCATTGCTGGCGTACTGATATCTTCTTCTTTTAACCCTGATGAAGGGCAAGAAATCAAGGCATGTAGTGCTGGGGTAAGAGGCTCAACCCAACGTGAGCGTACTTGTCTACCTTATGGTGCCTGCCTTGATGCTTCAGGTAATGATGTATTAACAGCGCGCTCAACCTTTAATGCGGGCTCAGGTATCGTAGATAATATTATTACTCAATATAATGATACTAATATTTTTGGCAGCCTTGTAAATCGCTGCGAAGGCGATGATTGTCAACCTAAATTAATTTGTCCAAATGGTAATTGCCAGCCTGTTCCTCCTACCTGTACAGGTCCTGACTGCGGAGTTAATAGTGGTATTAACGTTGATAAGCGCCTCAATCCTTTAAGTTGGATGGAACACTGATATGTCAGCTAAAGCGAATAACTGTTCCACTCGGCAGTTGGGTTTTACTCTAATAGAGCTGATGGTTGTTGTGATGATTATTGGTATTTTGGCTGCCATCGCTGTACCAAGCTATCGATCTTATATTATTCGTAACTCAGAAGCGGACGCACAGCGTAAGATGTTAATGCTGTCTAATGAGTTGGAGCAGTGGCGAGCCAAAGCTTTAACTTATAAAGGCTTTGTGCCGAAGGCAGACACTATTGCTCCAAGCACAGGGGCTATTAATTTACCTGCTAATAATCCACGCTATATTATTAAACTTGGGCATATTGCCGGCAGTCCTGCAGCATTCAGCACTTTACACCAAGGTAGCGAGAGAGCAATGGGCTGGGTCATGATGGCGACACCCGTTAATCTAACAGGGGCGGACAGCTTTATGATCAACAGCCAAGGATTGCGCTGTGCAAACAATGTCAGCTTTAATATTACTGATGCCAATTGTGGAACAGGGGAGACAACTTGGTGACAATATCATCTAAACAGTGTCCTACAGAAAAGACTTATCAATCAAGATTACGTCCAAGCCAACTGGGATTTACGCTGATAGAGCTTATGATAGTGGTTGCTATATTAGGTATATTAGCCGCTATTGCTTATCCTAGTTATCAAGGATATGTCGAGCGCACCAACCGTGCAGATATGATGGCTGAGATGCAACAAATTGCCAGTCGTATCGAGTCTAATAAACTAAATTATAAACGCTATGACAGAATACCGTTATCTTCTGTGTTGTCAGGTACGGTAGCTACTAATGGTAGTGTTAACTTTCCTGTTACAGGTAATGCGCTTTATACAGTTATAGTAGGGACAGGAACATGGGGAGAGGCAGACTGGACGACGAGTACTGATACATTAGGAGGGCGTGATTGGACGATTAGAGCAACTCCAGTTGCAGGTCAGCGTATGGCAAATGATGTCAATCTCACCTTAGATAATCAAGGCGAAAAATGCCGAATCATAAACGCTGTTGAAACATGCGGTATGGATAATGAGTGGCAATAAATAGTGCCTACACTACTAATTGACAAAAAACGTCAGCTTAGCTTACTATTTACTTTCAAAAATGACATAAATTGACAATATTTAGTAGGGTAAGCGTAACATTTAGCATCAGCTATTATGAAGTTATCGCACAGTTACGCAGAAATATTGAGACTAATGAGACATTTAGCGAAAACACACATTACAAATGCAGGTTTTGGCATGCTATATGCAATATTTATAACAAGAGAAACATATTATATCCCTAGAGATAAAATGCACTAATAGCCACTTATCTTTATATACCCCAAAGGAGTTCTTATGAACACTGCTCAAAAAGGTTTTACATTAATCGAACTAATGATCGTTGTTGCTATTATCGGTATTTTGGCTGCAATCGCTATCCCAGCTTATCAGAACTATACTCAGCGTTCAGGAGAGCGTGCCTGTTTGGCTGAAGCTAAATCATGGATTAATACAGTTGTTGTAGATCTACAAGATCCAGAAGGATCAAGTGAAATAGCTGTAGCTAGCTTCAATAAGAGTGCATGTAAGTCTGTTACTCCAGACACAATTAAAATAGATACTGCTTCAGTTGAGTTTACGCCTAAAACTGGTGATAAAAAGACTACTTGTAACGTTGCTGGTGGCGGTACATGTGCAGTTGACGACTAACTTTAAATTACTATATGATTTTTTATAAGCTGAAAAAAGCCGACATTGTCGGCTTTTTATGTATTTATCTACTATGGGTTCTAAGTTATGCAGTTGAATACGCTATCTATTAATCAAGGGCAACCCGAACTTATAGTCAAATTATTAATTACTTTATTGCTAACGTTACCCTTTTTGCTACCTTGGTATTATCCTCCATACATAAATTTTTATATGGACATAACAGTAGGGATGTTGAGTGCGCTATTCGCTGTTTATTTACTGTTCAATATCAATAGTTTAAAGCCATCTATTATAACTATTTGTCTTTTGGCGTTTGCGCTATATTTGCCCCTACAGAACTTATTACTACAGTCTCCTTATTTAGGAAGCTCTTTTTATACTTCTGGTTTTTTCATAATAATAGCGCTATTGCTTACGGCTATTCTTAGTGTTCCGAGATCTTACTTTACAATTATTACTTCTAGCGTGTTATGGGGTATCGCCATACTAGCTAGTATTCAACTAGTTTTGTATGTAATCCAGTTAGGGATTACAGATCCAGCATTAAAAGACAAGCTAGGTTGGATATTATTTTCGGGTAATGGTGGTCAAGTCGGTCAACGAAATAATTTTAGTCATATCATTATGTGGGGGCTTATCGCAAGTATCACTTTGGAGCGTATGGGTAAGCTATCTTCCATAAAAATGTGGATACTGATCTTATGCTATTCCCTCGCTATGGCACATGCAGCCTCTCGGACTGTTGTATTGTATATAATAGGATTATCCGCTATGGCGGGTTATCAGCTACTTATAGCACAAGAAAAAAACACTAAAATATTCTCTCGTAATGTACTCATCGCACTTGTCATCGCATTATTTGCTCAATTTACTTTCCCATTTATATCTTCAGATATCAGCAGTGGGACGGATAGACTTCTGGGAGATAGTGAGTACTTATCACGTTGGCTTGAGTGGCAAAAGGCTTGGCTAGCGTTTTTAGATATGCCATTATTAGGTCACGGATGGGGTACGTATGGTTTTCAATCATTTTGGTATCATGACCAAGTAGCTACTATGGGAGTGCCTCGAGCCAATAATTACTTTTCTCACTGCCACAATATATTATTACAATTATTGGCAGAAGTAGGGTTGCTAGGTACATTACTGCTTGTTTTACCAGTATTATACATATTATTAAAAGCATTCTTTAGATATACATCAGATGTAGTAACATTTGGTCTGTTGATGATATGTTCCATTAGTTTACTCCATAGCATGGTAGAGCTACCTTTATGGCATAGTAATTTTCTTGTTGTATTCTTTATTGTATTCTTTTTGATAGTTAGACGAGTGACTATTGATGACTATAAGAAAGAGCAAAAGTCTGTTGGAAGTAATATTAAATCAGTCAAGAAGAAAAGTAACTTGATAAAAATTGGTATCATTTACACTGCTTTGAGTATGCTGCTCTTAGTAATCATATTAGTTGATCATGAAAGACAGGTCGGCAAAATTTTTGCACTAGGAGGTGATATACATAATGCCCAAAGTATGGCTATAGGCGAACAAGGTAGGTATATTCCTTTTTATTATAAATACGCTGATAAGCTAGATACATCCAAAGTAAATCCTGATATCGAAAGTAAGGAGGAAATGCTAAGGTCTGATAAACTAATCACTAATAACATGCAAGTATTTCCATATTACACACACACGACGGCTCATGTAATTTACTTGCAAAGGATGGGTAAGGCTGATGAAGCTCGATTATGGCTAGATAAAACGGCCCTTTATTATCCTCGAGTATTACCTGGGTTGATACGTCTTACTCAGAAGTATTCAGACGAGCTAGGATACCTACAGCAACATACAATAGAGTTATGTGATAAAGCAGTTGCTTCCGCAATGTATGGCCTACAGTCTGAACACTGCCTAATACCAGTCATTGATGATTAATAATATTCTGCGCTCAGTAAGTGTCTTAGTTTATTATATAACAATTATTAGGGAAGGGTTGCTAAGTAGTTAAATGTAAACAAACTGGCACGTTTTCTGCTGTATAAAGTACTCATTCAATATGCTTTTTATAAACTATGCTAAATAAGCAGCTGCAACCTGGCTTTACATTAATAGAGATGATGCTAGTAGTGGTGATTATCGGTATATTATCTGCAATTGCTATACCTATTTATCGCCAACATATTCAAGTGGCTCAGCAAGAGTCTTGTCTCGCAGAGGCGAAAGCGTATAGCAATGATGTATTCTATATGCTTAATGATCAGAACGACGATAAACCTTCGCGCCCAGTCATAAGTGCATGCCAATCTATTACTGATGCCGCTCAATGGACTGTCTTGACACAGCAAAAGATAGTTGCTATTGCCAAATCTCCTTCAAATGCGCGTATCGAATGTGATATTCCTAATGGGTCGCCTTGTGTGGTATTACCTTAAGATCTAATTTTACTTTCGTACGTACATAAAAAACCACCTAATAGCCCTTTATATTTAATGTCCATTAGGTGGTTTTTATAGTCTCGATACATTGAGCTGTTTTAAATAATTAGCTACTTCTCTAAATACTGGATCTTACCTTCCACCCCATCCCACTTTTCAGCTTCTGGCAATTGCCCTTTCATCTCGGTAATGTTTGGCCATTTTTGCGCCAGCTCTTCATTCAGCTGGGTAAATTGCTCTTGGCCTTTGGGTACTTCATCTTCTGAGAAGATAGCATTGGCAGGACATTCAGGCTCGCATAGCGCGCAGTCAATGCACTCATCAGGGTCAATGACGAGGAAGTTCGGTCCTTCATAAAAGCAGTCCACAGGACAGACTTCCACACAGTCGGTATATTTGCAAAGAATGCAGTTCTCTGTAACGACAAAGGTCATAGTACTGTCTACCTGTTATTGGCTTAAGGCTAAATAGAATGGTTTGAAATAAGGCGTATTTTAACGCTTTTACGCCTATTTGACAAATCCCTTTAATGACTAATGATTTTCTTCAGATGATACAGTAAATCATGCGCTTGCTTGGGTGTTAGACTGTCAGGATCAATCGAACTTAGCTCGTCTTGTAAGCTAAACAATTGATTTTGCTGTGGAATGTTAATTGTACTTTGATTTTCTTTAACATTCATTGAATTTACTTTCTCTGTCCAGCTAGGTTGAGCGGGTGAGCTTTTATCCTTTAATGACTTAGCTAAGTCATTTTTGTCATCAACTTTATCACTAATAACTTTTTCGTTATCCGCTTTAAGGTTGTCTATCTTTAAGTTATCTATTAAGTAACGCTTGGCATCATTGAGCACTTGGGTCGGGATACCTGCCATTTTCGCCACATGTAATCCAAAGCTGGAGCTTGCTGCACCATCTTCGATTTGATGCAGTAGCAATAGTTGTCCGTCGATTTCACTGGCAGCGACATGCACATTACGAATACTGGCGTGGCTGTCTTCAGTAGTCTCTGCCAATTTTGTCAGTTCAAAATAATGGGTGGCAAATAATGTCAGGCAGCCAATCTCAACCAATCGATTGACGCAAGCATGAGCAATGGCTAGACCGTCTGTGGTTGCCGTGCCGCGTCCGACTTCATCCATGAGTACCAGCGACTTATTGGTCGCTTGATTGAGAATATTAGCCGTTTCAATCATCTCAACCATAAAGGTTGATTTACCACCTGCTAAATCATCGGCCGAGCCAATACGAGTAAAGATGCGGTCGATATCGCCAATATAAGCACTAGCTGCTGGGACAAAGCTACCGCAATGGGCAAGTAGGACAATCAATGCCGTTTGGCGCATATAGGTTGATTTGCCGCCCATATTAGGACCAGTAATCATTAATAATCGCTCAGGATTTGCATCACTGCCTAATGCACAATCATTGGCGACAAAATGGCTCGTAGGTTGAGTCTTGCTTCTACTAACAGTATTGTCGTTATTAGTTGGATTCAGCGCAGCTTCGACGACGACATGACGACCTTGTTTAATATCAATGCTGGTTGGATTATCAGTAATTGAGCTGTCTTTATTCTTTGACTTGTTAACCATCACTGGTCGCTGCCAGTTATAAGTGGTAGCGAGCTGTGCCCAATTACTAAGTACATCTATTTGTGCAATCGCTGCGCTTAGCTGTTGTAATTCGGCTAAATGGCTGTTTAAAATAGTTAACAGTTCATTATACAGCTGCTTTTCACGAGTTAGGGCTAAACTTTGTGCGCTTAGATATTCGGTCTCTAACACTTTTAGCTCATCAGTGATAAAGCGCTCGCTACTTTTAAGCGTTTGCCGTCTGATAAAGTGTGCAGGAGCATTTTTTGCCTGCATCTTTGGCAGTTCAAAATAAAAGCCGCTGACCTTATTAAAGCCAACTTTGAGGCTAGGCAATTGGCTATCCAGTCGCGCACGCTCTAGCATCTCATCTAATGTCGTTTGGATATTGTCATGGAGATGAGCCAAACGATCAAATTCATCATCATAGCCAGCTGCTAGCATGCCGCCATCGCGAATATGGGCAGGTGGTTCTATGATAATGGCACGCTCGATTAGCTCGGCTACGGATTGTACCGTAGGTAACTGCTCGGGCAATTGTTGCATCAGCATTGGTAATAAGCCAGTATGCTCATGGCTTATACCTGAGTCCGTCAGTAGGCGAGTAAGCTGAGCGCTACTAGCAATACCATCTGCAAGCTTACGTAAATCACGCGGTTTAGCGCTCATCAGACCGATACGGCTACTAATGCGCTCAATATCGCCGATGGTATTGAGCGTTTCGCGTAAGTTTGTGACTAAAGAGCCATTTTCTAATTTTTGTTCAGTCGGCGTTGATTGATTGTCTATCTGCAAAAGACTGGCTATCGCATCTAAGCGCAAATTAATACGCTCATTCTGACGCAATGGGCGCTTCATTTGCTGTACGAGTAAGCGTCGCCCCATTGGCGTTTGACAATGATTGAGCACAGATATTAATGATGTACCATTGCTACTAACGGGGGTAAATAGTTCAAGATTTTGCTGACTATTGGCATCGATGATTAAATAATCATCGCTATATTCGACGATAAGTTGATTGACTTGTGGCACATGTCGTTGCTGAGTTTGCCGTGCATAATGTATCAGCGCCGCACAGCTAGATTGAGCCAGTGGCGCATCGCTAATCCCTAAGCCATCAAGACGTTGCACCTCAAATTGTTGGCATAAAGTCGCGCAGGCATGGTCACGATGAAAATCATTGGCTGCCACTTCAATAATAGGACAGTCAAGATGTTGACGTAACCAAAGTAGCCAGTCTTCTCCAACTTTTTCACCGAGCGCCTCGCTAATGATACATTCGCTAGGGGCAAAGCGTGCCAATACCGTCAGCATTTGGGTCTGTAGCACTTCAATATCATCATGGCTGTTATTGTAGCTAGCGCTGAGCGTTTGCGTGGTTAAAGTCCCAGCGGCTAAGTCCATCTGACTGATGGCTGCTTGTAAGGATTGTTTACTGTTTGCTTTAGGAATCAAGATATCAATAGCGACAACAGTAGGCGTATGATTGGGCGCAATTAACGCATCATCGGTAATCGTCCCTGCGGTCAGGGTTTTGACCACTTCACGGTGCATAATACTGCCAGCCGCTGATTTACTTTTATCTTTTTTTTGCTTATCTCCCATCGCAGGAGAATTGGATATATTGCTTGCAGATTCGTCAATTTGCTCACAGACGACGACTGTCTGACCAGCGGCAATCAACCTTGCCATATAGCTATCGGCAGCATGAAAGGGTACACCTGCCATGGCAATAGTATTGCCGGCTTTATCAGTACCACGGCGAGTTAGGGTAATGTCCAATATTTGCGCCGCGCGCTTGGCATCATCAAAAAACAGCTCATAAAAATCGCCCATCCGGTAGAGCAACAATGCTTGTGGATAGTTGGCTTTCATGGTCAGATATTGCACCATCATCGGTGTATGGTCTGCCAAATGATAAACGGCATCGCCTATGACCAATGAGTCAGATGACGCTGGCATAGATTTTGAAGTGTTTTTTGAAGTCGATTTTATGGTCTTATTGGTTTGAGCAAAAGGTTTGACTGGCATGCAGGGTCTCTTATATCGCTTTTATCTTTCTCAAATAATTTGCTTAAATAATCTAAGCTTATAAGCCCTATTTTAACACGTCCTACTGTGTTTTTACGTCGGCAAATATCTACTAACTGCCCTTGTATCCATCGGCGTCATAACCATATATAATGACGTCACACTTAATTGGGCGATACTTCATTAGGCGATCCTTTATTAGACTATCTTAAATTGGCTAGTAACTTGAATTGGCTAGTAACTTGAATTGGCTAGTAACTTGAATTGGATAGCACTTAGCCGGATGATGACAAAGCGGCAAGCTAAGCGTTGGCTAATGCGCACTAATTATCGAATATTTCCATAGGTCAAAAAATTATGTTATCAAAGATTATAGGCAGTGTCGTTGGCACCAAAAATGACCGTGAACTCAAGCGTATGCGCAAAGTGGTCAGCAAGATCAACGCACAAGAGGCTCAAGTACAAGCCCTGTCTGATGAGCAATTACAACAAAAAACCGAAGAATTTAAGACACGGCACCAAAATGGTGAAAGCTTAGATGCATTATTACCAGAAGCGTTTGCTGTCTGCCGTGAAGCATCATTACGCGTCACCGGCATGCGTCACTATGATGTGCAGCTGATCGGTGGTATTACCTTGCACGAAGGGAAAATCGCTGAGATGAAAACCGGTGAGGGTAAAACCTTGATGGGCACCTTGGCGATGTATCTCAATGCTATCAGTGGCAAAGGCGTACATTTGGTGACGGTCAACGATTATTTGGCCGCGCGTGATGCTGAGTTAAATCGTCCGTTATTTGGCTTTTTGGGCATGACCGTTGGCGTGATTTATTCGCAGCAACCGCCACAAGAAAAAGTCGATGCCTATCAAGCAGATATTACCTACGGTACCAATAACGAATACGGCTTTGATTACCTACGCGATAACATGGTCTTTAGCCTAGCCGAAAAAAAGCAGCGTCCACTGAACTTTTGTATTATTGATGAAATTGACTCGATCTTAATTGATGAAGCCCGTACACCGTTGATTATCTCCGGTCAAGCCGAAGATTCATCGCGCATGTATGCACTTATTAACACTATTATTCCAGTGCTGATACGTTCAAAAGACGAAGAAGCCAATAAAAATAATGAAGAAGAAGATTTCTGGATTGATGAGAAGAATCGTCAGATTGAAATTAGCGAAAAAGGTTATGAGAAAATTGAACGCTTCTTAATCGAAGTCGGTGAGCTGGGTGAAAACGAAAGTTTATATAGTCCAATTCGTCTGCCACTTCTCGCGCACGTACAAGCAGCCATTCGTGCGCACCATGTTTTTGTCAAAAACGTTCACTATATCGTCGATGATGGCGAAGTGGTTATCGTTGATGAAAATACCGGTCGTACTATGCCCGGTCGCCGCTGGTCAGAAGGCCTGCATCAAGCGGTAGAAGCCAAAGAAAACGTCGAGATTCAAGCAGAAAACCAAACGCTTGCGACGACGACATTCCAGAACTTTTTCCGTCTGTATGACAAATTATCTGGTATGACTGGTACTGCTGATACCGAAGCGGCAGAATTTAAATCAACGTATGACTTAGATGTCATCGTTATTCCAACGCATGAGCCTATTGCTCGTATCGATATGGATGACCAAATTTTCTTAACCAAGTTAGGAAAATATAAGGGTATCATCCGCGAGATTAAAGAGATTCAAGCAAAAGGTGCGCCAGTATTGGTTGGTACGGCGACGATTGAAGCCAGTGAAGAGTTGTCTTATCTGCTCGATCAAGAAGGCGTGAAGCATAATGTCTTGAATGCTAAGCAGCACGAGCGTGAAGCAGAAATCATCGCACAGGCGGGTAGCCCAAAATCGGTTACTATCGCAACCAACATGGCAGGTCGTGGTACGGATATTATCCTTGGCGGTAACTGGCAGTCGTTTATTGAAGATCCAGAATCTGTTAGCCCAGAAGAAATGCAGCGCTTAAAAGCCCAGTGGCAAGTGCAACATGACCAAGTCGTTGCGGCTGGTGGCTTACATATTGTTGGCTCTGAACGTCATGAATCGCGCCGTATTGATAACCAGCTGCGTGGTCGTGCGGGTCGTCAGGGCGATCCTGGTATGTCGCGCTTCTTCTTATCATTAGAAGATGATTTGATGCGTATCTTTGCCGGTGACCGCGTGGTCAATATGATGCGAGCGATGGGCCTAAAAGAAGACGAAGCTATTGAACATAAAATGGTTTCTAAATCGATTGAAAACGCCCAAGGTAAAGTGGAAAGTCGCGATTTTGATGCGCGTAAAAACTTGCTGAAATATGATGATGTGGCCAATGAACAGCGTAAAGTTATTTATGGTCAGCGCGATGATTTATTGGCGGAGATGGATTTGCTCGAAGCCATTGAAATCATGCATCAAGAAGTCTACAACGCCATGATTAACCAGTTTATTCCGCCAGGCTCTATCGATGACCAATGGAACGTCGATGGTCTAGAGGATGAGCTTGAGAACGAATTCAAGATTACAATGCCTATTAATGATTGGTTAGATGAAGATCGCCGCTTGGATGAAGAAGGACTACGTGCCAAAATTATCCAAACTGCCTTAGATCGCTATCATAGTCGCCGTGAGCAAATGGGTGAAAAAGATGCTGCTCAGCTTGAGCGTCACTTCATGCTCCAAAGCCTAGATAAGCATTGGAAAGAGCATTTAACGCAGATGGATCAGCTGCGTAAAGGCATTCATCTACGTGGTTATGCGCAGAAAAACCCTGAGCAAGAATACAAGCGTGAGTCGTTTGAGCTCTTCCAGATGATGCTTGGGGCGATTAAATCTGAGACGGTACAAGATTTATCACGTGTGCATATTCCAACCAAAGAAGAGCTAGAGGCATTAGAAGTTCAGCAGCGTGAAAATGCTGCACATATGCAAATGCAGTTTGAGCACAATGATATCGATAACATGGATGGCGGCTTAGATGGCGCTAATGATAGAGCGGCAGCACAAAACCGTAATCTTGCCGGCTCGGCAGCAGCAGGTGCTATGGTGGGCAGTGGCAACAATGCTAATGAGCCAAATCCATATGCTGGGATGAACATCAGTCGTAATGCGCCTTGTCCATGTGGCTCAGCACTTAAGTACAAACAATGTCATGGTAAAATCTAAATATTGATAAGCAAACATTGGTAAGCTATGATAAAAAAGTCCCTGTTTGAACAGGGACTTTTTTATGGGCTAAATAAAATTATCATCTACATTGTAGCGATTGCTTACAAATTCAGCATAGGCGCGAATTTGTGAACACGCTATAGTATTTAATGTATTTATTTTGGAGAGTGTTGTGAATTTAGAATTACTAAAACAATTGCGTACCTCTGTGGTTATAACAGGTTTGTTGGCTGGTGCCATGACGGTTAGTGCCTGCCAACCAAAGCAGGAGACTGAGCCAAGTTTGGAAGATAGTATCAGTGAAGAGCAGTCAGTGCCCATGTCCGCTGAGCCAGCCGAACCAAGTGATGTCGTTGTAGATGCGCCTGCTAGTGAAGTGGAAGATGATACGATTGCTTCGGTCAATACAGGCGTGAATCAGATAACGTACTTATGTTCACCTGAGCTGACGGTTGAAGCGACTTACAAAGATACTGACAATCAAGTGGTTATTGGCACTGCCAAAGGAACGGTAACCTTGACGAAAACCAATGATGCCAGCAACCCTGAGGTATTTGAAGCAGCAACTGCTATCGATGGTGGCGAAGGATTTGTACAGTGGCGCGTGGCTCATAAAGAACGTGAAACGGGCGTGATGCGTACGGCTGGTACGGATGCAGCCAATATAAGTACTTATGAGTGTAAGAAAACAGCAGAAAATGCCATGTAAGAGTGGTTTTTATGGTTAATTTATTTTCAACGTAGCATGGGATGATCGATATGTTGATTTTATGTTATGTTGATTATAATGCCTTATAAAAAAAGCAACGTTCGCGTTGCTTTTTTGCATTTGAGAGATAAGTTCTTTAAAAATAATTTATCTCTTATGAGCGGCATTACGCTCATGCGCTAAAAACCCTTCTTCTTTGACGTCTAGCTCTTCATGTTTCAGTTCGACTTCGATATTGTCAGTATGGCTATGTGTGGTTTTCTCAATAGCTACTTCTTGAATGACATAGGTGTCTTTGGTGATAGTCGCTACTTGACGTGACAGGATTATCTCAATCGGTTCATCACCAATCTCAACCTGTTTACCATTGATGGTAACGACCGCCTTACTATCTAACGATGGCTCAACGTGACGCAAGATATCTTTATCATCATAGTTACCTGACAATAAATCTTGACTCTCGGTATCGTGATAGTCCGTCCGTATGGTCACATATTCTTCGACCAGCTCAATAGGTACTTGGATTGTTTTGGTACGGAAGTGCTTAGTAACGGTTACTTTACCAACATCTAAGCGTTCTTTATTGACGACTGGACGCTCTTCTAATAACTCTAGATAACCACCGTTATCAGTATCTATTAGGTTGTTTGAAAGACTGCCTTTTTGATTGTCTAATATCGTTTGCTCCTGATTATTTTCAGGTAACGATAAGTCGAATGATATTAAATCATCTTTGGTACCGCTAGCAGTATTATCGGTAAAGTCAGGGTAGTTATTGTCAGGATAATTATTTTCACTATTGGTGTTCATGGTCATATTCCTTATTTTTATATATGAAAGATATTATATGTAAAAGTTAATATGGATAAAAAACGGTTAGATATAAAAAAAGACCAGAGACGGAGCTCTGGCCTTATCTACTGAGCGGGTAGGCTCAGCTGCTAATTTCTATCGCATAGTGGTTCTTTAAATAGTCGTTCTTTAAATAACAACACTTTAAATAACAGTGCTTTGAATAGTACGTTTAAGATAAACAGATATCTCAACCACTAATCAGATCTTGCAGCTATGCGAAAGAGTAGCGTGTTACATACCACGAGCGCGGCGTACGTCTTCGGCAGTAATGTCATCACGAGTGAAGAGGTTACCATCACGGTCAATTACATTACCATCACCATCGACATCTAGCTCTTCACGCTGAATGGTTTCTACGAGAGTTTCAGTGCGATGCTCTGACGTTTTACCGACATTTACTTCTTCAGTGACATACGTCTCTTTATTCACGCGTGCACGTTCTGCTTCTAGCTCAACTTCAATGGTCTGATTACCATCGATATCACCGATACGGCGATCTGTTGGGCGATCTACATTGGTACGTTCGATATTGGCATGTTCTTCTTCTAGATCGACATCGATATTACGCTCTTCGGTAACGACATGCTTACCAACTTTTACCAAGCCTGCGACGATACGATCTTTATTCACGGTCAAACGCTCTTCTAATAGCTCTAGCGTATTTGGCGCGTCATAGTTATGGTCGGCAATTTCCATACGTTCTGCAACTGGAACCGTATCAGCAACAAACGATTGACGGTCTTTTTCATACTGATCTTTGTAACTATATTGATAATCGTGGTCGTACACTTCCATTGCTTCTACTTGCGCTTGGGTTAAGCTATCAAAGAAGACATCATCACCAACGATACGTGCCAAACCTGCTGGTACTAGCACTTCTTTTGAGCTGAACCAACCGCCTACATCAACGATTAAATAACGGATGCGACCAGTGGTGTCTTCTACCAATGCGCCATCGATTTTACCAATTTTTTCTTCATTAACCCCATAGGCTGTTTTGCCTGTTGGATCATAATAGTCATCACCGATAAGGTCGTGGTGAGTCGCTTGAATATCTTTTAAACGAATTAGTTGGCTCATTATTATCTTCCTTTTGTATGAGTAAATTAATAATTATTTTAAATTTACATTACTAGAAAACGAATAATCGTTTTGCTAATAAGTAGTTCTACTAAACTAAGGATGGTAGCAAAGTACGTTAAGCCGTCTTTGCATCAACTTGTAACCATCGTAACAGCTGAATTTTCAGGGCGATATATGAGCAAGGTAGCAAAGTGTGCACTTGAGGTAATTGCGTGTAATAGGCTGTAAATGGCACAAGCCATATATAAATTTAAGTTAACGTTTTCTTACTATGATAAATAGCTCCTGCATATTTGTAATTTATAAGTACAAAAAAACCGCAAAGCCATAAGCAATGCGGTTAGTAGGTCTTGGAAATAAGTAAAAATATCAAATAGTATTATCGACTCTAGCAGCTCGATAATTAAAACGATTAAATATTAAGCAAGTTCAATCGCAACGGCTACTGCTTCACCACCACCGATACATAAAGTCGCAACGCCTTTTTTGCCGCCAGTACGCTTTAAAGAGTTGATAAGAGTAATTAAAATACGAGCACCTGAACAACCTACTGGGTGACCGAGCGCACAAGCACCACCTTCAATGTTTACTTTAGCATGTTCGATGTTTAGCTCATCCATAGCCGCCATAGTAACCATGGCAAAGGCTTCGTTGATTTCCCATAGATCGACATCAGCTACTGACCAGCCAGCACTTGCTAAAACTTTTTCAATTGCACCAATCGGAGCAATAGTAAATTCGCTTGGATGACGAGAGTTAGAAACGCTCGCAACGATACGCGCTTGGTAATCAAGACCTTCAGCTTTGGCTTGTGACTCTTTCATTAATACCACTGCGGCAGCACCGTCTGAGATTGAGCTGGCATTTGCCGCCGTGATGGTACCATCTTTTGCAAAGGCTGGACGCAAGGTAGGAATGCGCTCAGCGTTGGCAAGGGCAGGCTGCTCGTCAGTATCAACCGTTTGCTCGCCCTTACGAGTTTTAAAGGTAACGGGCTCAATCTCATCTTCGAAATGACCCTCTTTAATAGCTGTTAATGCACGGTTAAGCGATTCAATAGCAAAATCATCCATTTGCTCACGGCTATAGCCTTTTTCATTCGCCATTTCTTGAGCAAATTGACCCATCAGCTTACCGGTTTCGGCATCTTCTAGACCGTCTAAGAACATATGATCTTTGACTTCTTTATGTCCCATGCGATAACCGCCACGTGAACCTGGCATGATGTAAGGGGCATTGGTCATCGATTCCATGCCACCGGCAACAGCGACATTAAAGCTGCCAGCTTTGATACCGTCATGGGCTTGCATGACTGCTTTTAGACCTGAGCCACATAGTTTGTTGATCGTAACTGCACCAGTTGTATCAGACAAACCTGCTTTACGCATCGCTTGACGAGCAGGGCCTTGACCTAAGCCCGCGGTCAAGATACAACCCATGATGACTTCATCAATACTATCGATGTTAACGCCTGAGCGCTCAACAGCCGCTTTGATAGCAGTAGCGCCCAAGTCTGTTGCGCTTACCTCTGTAAGTGCGCCTTGGAAGCCACCCATTGGAGTACGTGCGCCGTTTAAAATTACAACTGCATCATTTGACATTGTTATTATCCCTTTATATATATTTTAAATGAAAGTATGTTACTTCGATAAAAGTTAAACGCTTAAGAACGATTAAGCGCTTATTAGCTATTTGGCTTTTTAAGTGCCAAGTTTTTAAGTGTCAGATTTACGCCAGCTCGTCTAAGCGAATACGTACCACTTTATCAGTAACCGTATCTAGCTTCTCAATTTTTTCAATGGCCAGATTCATCTGACTCTCAACCACAGGTAGCGTCAGGATAATTACAGGCACTTGACCAAGTTTATGGGCAGGTTTTTGTAAAATGGCATCGATATTGATACCAGCATCACTTAAAATACGCGTGATATCGGCCAATACCCCAGGATTATCATAAGCATGAACGCGTAAATAATAACCGGTTATCATCTGTTCAGCACGCAATATCGGCGTGTCCGATAATTGCTCAGGGATAAAGGCTAAGTGTGGGACATGATGACCGTTATTGCCTACATCATTGTCATCTTTGCTACCTAAGACACGAACCAAGTCCATGACATCTGCCATCACCGCAGAAGCCGTCGCGCCTGCACCTGCGCCGTCGCCACAATAGAGCGTTTGCCCAAGTGGGTGAGAGTTTACCAACACGGCATTTTTTACGCCATTCACGTTGGCAAGTAAGGCGTTTTGCGGGATAAGTGTTGGGTGTACACGCAGCTCAATACCGGCAGCTTCATCATTACCTGCACCATCACGGCGCACAGCAAAACCTAAGTGCTTGATACGGTAGCCAAGCTCTTCGGCATAGTTGACGTCTTGTAAGGTAATACCAGTAATGCCTTCACAGTAAACTTTATCAAACTGTAGCGGAATACCAAAGGCGATAGAGGCAAGTAGTGCCAGTTTGTGCGCCGCATCAATCCCTTCAACGTCAAAGGTGGGGTCTGCTTCTGCATAACCGAGCTCTTGTGCTTCGCTTAGCACATCTGCAAATGGACGACCCTTATCACGCATTTCAGTCATGATAAAGTTGCCAGTACCATTAATGATGCCAGCCAACCAGTCGATTTTATTGGCAGCTAATCCTTCACGCATGACTTTAATAATCGGAATACCGCCAGCTACCGCTGCTTCATAAGCGACATGGACATTATGCTGCTCAGCAAAAGCGAAAATCTCATTACCATGCTCAGCCAATAATGCTTTATTCGCCGTAACCACATGCTTGCCGTTTTTAATGGCGTGCATAATGACGTCTTTCGCGAGAGTAGTACCGCCAATCACTTCGATGACAATATCGACATTGTCACTGGCAGCGATTGCCATCAAGTCACTGTTTTGAATAATATTAGGATCGATATCATCACGCTGACGACGAGTACCGACTTCGGTAATCATAATGTCGCGTCCGCTACGACGTTTTAGTTCATCTAAATTGTCATTGATTAGATTGATCACACCCGTTCCGACGGTGCCTAAACCAAGTATCGCTAGTTTGATGGATTTGCTCACAGTATCCTCAAGAGATTAAAGAGTTGGATAAAAAATGCTTCTATGAAAGTATTTAGATTATCAAATTAATTAGATAAAGAAAAACTTATATGAAGAACTTGCATAAAGAAGGACTTAGATAAAAATATGCGGCTAATTTTGCCTAGCGCTTTATCGTATCATACCGACAAGCGCTGATGGCGTCTACCCACTCTCAATGTCGCCAAAGTCAGCAATATCATAGGATAGCCGATTAGCTAGCATCTATCGCTTGTGCCAATTGGGCGGCGGGTAAATAACCACCCACTTGCTGTCCAGATTCAGTAAAGATAGCCGGCGTACCGTTAACACCAAGGCTTCTACCAAGCGCCATTTGCGATTGCACAGGACTGTTACAGCTAGCTGCTTGTACGTTCGCGCCCATTTTCGCCTGGTCCATAGCGGCTTTACGGTCTTCACTACACCAGATAGCTTCCATCTTTGGAATACTGCCTTCACTACGCGGCCACGCTAAATAGCGTACTTCAATGCCTAAGGCATTAATCTCGTCCATTTCCTCATGGAGTTTGGTGCAATAAGGGCAATCAGCGTCAGTAAAGGAATAAACCACTGACTTAGTCACGCCTTTTGCTGGATAGATAACCATATCTTTTTTATCGACCGCTTTTAGAGCTTGTTGTGCAGTTCGGGCAACCAAAGCACCGCTGATATCCACAGGCACGTCATCACCAACGGCGATAATTTGCCCTTGAATAATATGTTTACCAGACTTATCGGTAAAGAAAGAAGGTAAACCATCAGCAGTAACCCAATAAATATCGTCCATATCGGTTGGTACGGCTGAGAGGATATTTTCTTCAATACCTGAAGCTTTTAAATTGGTTTGTAATGATTTGACCACATCGGCATTGCTATCTTTAGATATCGAAGTGGTACTGGTTTTGGCTTGCGCACTATTGACAACATTAGTGTTACTGGTCGCATCTGCGGCATTATTAGAACAGCCAGCAGCAATAATAACCAGCAATGCCGCAGCCGTGGCACGAGATAGGTGGTTGCGAGAGAGTTTTTTGTTAGTGAGCGTAGCTTTAGAATGGAATAAGGACATATGGTGTTTCCTATAGGCAGGTATGCCTAATCGTGTGTTCATGACAAAAGATATTGGGATAAGTGGTAATGGTTTTGCTAAATAAGCGCTGCTAAATAAGGGCTGCGATATAAGATTATTAATGAGATTGTTGTTAATAGATTGTTTTTCAATGATTTTCGCAAATAAAAATTGCAGAATCAATCAGTATAAAGTGCTCTATATTAACATATTTTTATAAATCACGACTAAAAGCCAGCTTATTGTCTGGCTAAATAAATTATTAGAAAGCCTTCATAATAAAAAATATAATAAGAGATAGGATACATTTGTGCTATGTCATATGGCTTTATGTCTAGGTAGGCTACAAGAAATACTATGGTCTATAGCTGTTAGACAGCTATCAGATTTAATAATTATTGTTTCAGATTTTCTATTTCATTAAATGTATTTAATTTTAAGGAACGTCCATGGCAGGTGCCAGTTTATTAACCCTACTTGATGACATCAGCTTGATATTAGATGATGTCTCACTGATGACCAAGGTTGCTGCCAAAAAAACGGCTGGCGTCTTAGGTGATGACTTAGCACTTAACGCTGAGCAAGTGACTGGTGTCAAAGCAGATCGTGAGTTGGCAGTCGTGTGGGCAGTGGCTAAAGGCTCATTCGTCAATAAACTTATCTTAGTGCCATCAGCACTATTGATTAGCGCTATTTATCCACCGTTAGTAACACTACTGTTGATGTGTGGCGGCTTATATTTGGCCTATGAAGGCGCAGAGAAAGTGATTCATAAGTTTTGGCCGCATCTTTTGCCGCATGATGAAGAGCAAAACGCGCGCCTACGTGCTAATGCCGATGAGACAATCGATTTGGTCGCTTTTGAAAAGGAAAAGATAAAAGGCGCGGTACGCACAGATTTTGTACTATCGGCTGAGATTATTGTGATTGCCCTTGGTGCAGCCGCTGGTGCGACGTTATTAGAGCAAAGCTTGGTTCTCGCTATTATTGCTGTTGCTATTACGGTTGGCGTTTATGGCTTGGTCGCTGCTATCGTCAAGATTGATGATTTAGGGCTTTATTTGATGAATAAATCGGGCGATATAAAACAAAAGATAGGCCAGTTCCTATTATCCGCTGCGCCAAAATTAATGAAGTTTTTATCTATCGCCGGCACATTAGCCATGTTCTTAGTAGGTGGTGGCATCTTAGTGCATGGTATTGGCTTTTTGCACCACGAAGTTGAAGATATAGCGCATTTGACTGGCGTCTTTGAAAGTCTGACGACTATGTTATTGAATGGACTGGTTGGTCTAATTATTGGCGTTGTAGTCGTTATTATTGTTACTGTCATTGGTAAAATACGAAATAAAGACAAAGATGCTTCTTCTGCGCATTAAATCCATAGTCAGTTAAGCAGGTTCGATTAAGTATAAAAAAGCCCCAAAGTTGCTGACAACTTTGGGGCTTTTGCATTTAAGGCTACTTTTAATTGACTGCGATTAGCTGTCGCTATCTGAATTATCGGACTCTGATTTTTCAGCTTGCGTTGGCTTTTTATGCTCAGCCTTAGGCTTACGAGTGCGAGCCTTTGGCACCTTAGGGGTCGTTAAATTAAACATACCTTTTTGCGGTAGCAGTTGCTCAGCCACGTTTTCAATCATATTTTTATAACTGGCTATCGTCGTTTTTGACTTTGCTGCCTGAATTTCCTCTTTCGTAGATGGCTCTACTATTGATTCAGTAGGCTGCTCAGTCTCGCTTTGCTCGAGGTTAGCATCTTTAACCTCAGCAGCTTCAACATTGATGCCAGTCTCTTCGATTTCCACATCGTTGACATCAGCAGCTTCGTCCTTAGTGATTTTAGCCTCAGGAGTGACTTCAACCTCAGTTTGCTCAGTGGTTACTTTTTCTAGCGTTTGTTCTACCTGTAGCAGTTGTTCGCTATCAGTACTGACCTCGGATGCTTGCGCTGGATTTGCCAGCGCTGTCGCTTCTACTTTGTGAGCATCAATCTTGCTATTAGCTTGCACTGATTCGTTGATCGGCTCGTCAGAAACAGCCAATACTACTGGCTCTTGATAATCAGGATGCTGACCACGTGGGTCGTTGCTTGCCCGTTTATCGATGGCGCGCGGCTCTACGTCTGTTTTACCTTGCGTTGCTGCAAACTGACTGACAGCTTGTGTCATCGCTTCAAAGCGTGCGAGATAATCTGCTGCTAATGGTTGATAGCCGTAGTTGCTAAAATCAAAATTGTTATTGGCAGTTTCGCCAGTCGCACGTTGATTGTCGTTGGTGTTTGCAACCTTATCATTGACCACGACTTGAACGTGTGCCTGTTCTAGATGCAAAGCAATGGCAGCGTTAAAGCAGTTAATGACACCGTCTGCGGCTAAGCGACTTTCAGCTTCTGGTAGAGTCGCACGGATAAACTCACCAACCGTACCACGAATGGTCGGTACGCTCACAATGGCTTGTTCATCTTTTTGAGACGTTTGAGTGGCTTGTGATTGAGTTTGTTGACGACGTACCACGCGTGGATCATTACTGGCTTGCCCAAATTTAGCGGCGGTAATGTAGCGTTTAGCAAACAACGCGTCATGAGTAAGCTCAAGCGCTGAGTGACTGGTGCTACTAGCATCGATAGCGACTTGGTTAGTATCAACTTGGTCAGTATCAATGCGGTTATCATCAGCTTCTACCTTTTGAGCTTCCGCTACTGGCGCGATATCCTCTGGTTTGGCCTCGACTGATTTTTGCTCATGAGACGTACTGTCGGTTTGGCTATCAGCACTAACTTTTGAGGTTGCTGTCTCAGCTACCAAGGGTTTTTCATCGTCGCCTTTACTGTCGTCTGTCGAGACAGATTTTTGTGCTTTGTTGTCAGTAGCGCTTATCTGTACCTCGTCTACTTTTGCTTGGTCTACTAAAGCATCGCTATTTTCAGCAGCATGGGCTTGCGTACTGCTGTTTTGCGCACTATCAGCAGAGTCATTATTTATACCCTCAGACGATTCAATGATACTTTGCTCGACCGCGGTCTGCTTATCAGCATGCTGCTGAGCAGTGTTTTCTTGACGCTCTTTTGCGATATCAGCGACATTGCTATCATTTACTGAATGATGCTTTGCAGTCACCTGACGTGTTGCTGGTACAGATTTACTGTCATCTAAAGACAAGTGCACAACTTCTGCTGCCTTGAGTTCAGTGGCAGCTGCATTGACCTGCAATACAACTTCGTTAGGATCTTGATTACGACGGGCATTGGATTGATTTTTGCTACCGTTAACGTCTTTATTACTTTGTTGGTTGCTTTGCTGGCTATTAGCCGTTGTTAACGTCTCACCGCGATCGAGTTTGCCGCGTGAGCTACGTTGGCTATTTGATTTGCGTTTAGCACGAGTTTGCTCTTCTGCGGCTTTGGTCTCATTGCTATTATTGCTATCATTTTCAGAGGCATTGCTTTCGCTAACATTGCGCTCGCTTGCATTTTGACGGTTGTCTTGGCGATTGTTGCGGTTGCGATCACTAGGGCGTCTATTATCCTGCTGACGTTTATCTTGGTTGTCAGCTTTATCATCAACGCTAGTTGGGTTGCTGTCAGTCGTATTGCTAGCGGCGTTATTGTCAGTTTCATCTGCCTGCTCTTTTCTTTGGCGTGGCTTAGATGGTCTTGATTTACGTGGCTTACGTCTTCTTCTATCTTCAGCGTCGCTGCTATCGCCAGTATTACTATCATCAGTAGCGTTATCGGTATGACGTGTCTGCTGACGCTGACCGTTATTGTTTGACGGTTGGCTATTGTTTTGCTCATTACTATTTTGATGATTATTGTCTTGCTGAGGTGCTGATGCGCTTTGATTAGCATCATTTAACGCACTGTTATCCACTTGTCCAAACGAGCCTAGACTCTGTGCGCCGGTATTTACAAGCGCTTCAATAGCATCAGCTGCATCACGGCTACTGATATTGTTTGTGGTCTGTGCCTGCGGCGCTTGGGCAAACAAATTAGACAACCAAGCGACTGCTTGCGGTTGGGCCGCAGCAACATTAGCAGATGGAGCCGCTACTGGAGCAGAAGTGGTCGCAACGTTTGGGGTGTTCTGTGGTTGCGGCGCACGTGCTGACGAAACATTGTTGGTATTGGTATTGGTATTGGTATTGTTGCGATGCTCATTACTATGACTGGTGCTATTCTGCTGCTGCTCAGGCGTGCTCGGTTGTGCATTAGTACGAGCCGGTGCTTGACTGCTGGTACTGTTGTCCGCTACTGGACGTGGTTGGCGGGTAGGCTGCTGTTCAGGACGTTCTTTTTCGGCTGTTTGCCAATCAACGTTATAGCCAAGCTCGCTATATTCTTGCTGCTGAGTATCGGTGATACGCTCATAACTTGATGGTGCAAAGCCATCGCGGTTAAAGTGGAGTTTAAAGTTTGGCGACTCTAAATGCGCGTGTGGCAAGATGGTAATACGCGTACCACTGTCTTGCTCTAGATAAACTAAGGCATCGCGCTTTTCATTTAATAAGAAAGCTGCGATATCAGTCGGTACTTCTGCTTGGACTTCACCTTGACGTTCTTTAAGCGCGATTTGTTCTATCTGACGCATAATTGATAATGATAATGAACGCAGGTCACGAATCATACCGTTGCCATGACAACGAGGGCAGATATAGCCAGTTGACTCTTCTAGTGATGGACGCAGGCGTTGACGGCTCATCTCCATCAAACCAAATTTAGAAATATCACCAAATTGTACACGGGCACGGTCATATTTAGTGGCATCAATCAGACGTTTTTCAACTTCTTTTTGATGCTTATTGTCATTCATGTCAATGAAGTCAATGACAATTAGGCCGCCCATATCACGTAGACGTAATTGACGAGCAATCTCATCAGCCGCTTCTAGATTGGTATGATAAGCGGTCTCAGCAACGTCTGAGCCTTTGGTAGATTTAGCGGAGTTGATGTCGATAGAAACTAACGCTTCAGTTTGATCGATAACGATCGAGCCACCCGATGGCAAGCGAACTTCGCGCTGATAAGCGGTTTCAATCTGCTTTTCGATATTGAAGCGCGAAAACATTGGCTCATAATCGGTATATTTGCGCAGTTTTTCTGCTTGTGTTGGCATGACCGCATCGATAAAACCAGCGGCTTCGATATAGGCGTTTTCGTTATCGATCCAAATCTCAGCAATATCATCGCGTAGATAGTCGCGGACAGCACGCGTAACCACGCCCGCTTCTTGATGAACCAAGCGTGGTGATGGATATTTTTGGTTTTGTTCTTGGATGGCTTGCCAGATATTAAGCAAATGATTTAAATCGTGTTGTAAGTCTTCTTGGGTCTTACCAATACCAGCAGTACGAATGATAACGCTCATGCCTTTTGGCAAATCAAGACTGCCTAGCATGCGTTTCATATCTTCGCGTAATTTACCTGAGATTTGACGCGAGATACCGCCACCGCGAGGGTTGTTCGGCATTAAGACAAGATAACGTCCTGCTAATGACACATAAGTTGAAAGGGCAGCGCCTTTATTACCGCGCTCTTCTTTTTCAACTTGGACGATGAGCTCGTCACCTTCTTTGATCAGTTTTTTGATGTTTTCGTCACGTGGATTGCCGCTTAAGTATTCGGCAGAAATTTCACGAATCGGCAAAAAGCCTTGACGCTGTGAGCCATATTCTACGAAAACGGCTTCAAGCGAAGGCTCGACACGGGTCACATGACCTTTATAAATGTTGGATTTTTTTTGTTCGCGGGTACGGTTTTCTAAATCGAAATCGTATAGATGGTTGCCTTTGCAAAGGGCAACACGAATTTCTTCGTTTTGGGTAGCGTTGATCAAAATGCGTTTCATAATTGTATCCTATGAGTACGCATAACGACGACGAGACAGGCTTTAGAGCAAAGTGGCAAGCGCTGCTAATAACAAAATTAGCGTGAGCGGATGTTAATTAACGGTAGAACGTAAAGCATGGCGTTAATAAAGCACAGTGGCTTTTTCAAAAGCTTTTGACCTAAAGTCATTAGCGAGGCTAATGGCGGTAACGTCAATATAGAGGGTATAGAGTGTAAGGCTATAATGCATCTATATCTTATTATAAGCAGGCTTGTCATAACGATTAATGCACGAGCAGGTTAGTGATCTTTTATTATCAGTATTTTTATCTACGTTGGTGGTCAGCGCACTTTGTCATAGCGGCGGTGGATAGTTACTGAGTTATAAAGGTATTACTGATACTAAAAAAGCATCGTGCTGTCACGATTAATCAATCAAGGTCTAGCAATAATATCGCTGTCGATAATAACTATTATATAAAATAGTCCTACTCAGCGGTTATCCATTCAGGTGAAGCAATTGGTCATTCTTTATTTATCGTTCTTTTAGATATAACGTTAATAATATCTTAGGCGTCTCAAAGCGAGGTGTTGCTGCTTCAGTCATCAGCGGGGCGTACTTGGCAAACAGAATAAATGACCGGCTTATCGGCGCGGTGTCTCAGGTCTATTCTACTTATCGTCCTCTGTTTGACCACTAATACTTAGGCAGTTATCGAGATTCACAGTGTTAATACTCGATTGCACTCTCAACGACCCATACTTGCTCAACTGCACGCGGCTAAAGGACTGTTAGACAATAAATTATCAAAGCAAGTCGTTATCATGCGGGTAGTGAGTAAAGGGTATATGGTTATCACTTAATAAAAGGGCTTTTGCCAAACTTATTAAGGCGATGCTATCTATTTATTGTCACAATATTCTGTAAGAAATGCTTTGTAAGAATAAATAGTTTTTACTAAAAAAATGATTTACTGATAAATATCAGCATGGTTATTACAATTCATTGGGCATTATAGGGTATATCTGTTGCTATAACACCCTTAAAATTAGATGAAACGCCCAACCTTCGCAGGTTATATAGTCTAACTATTTTTACCAGCAAGTTATTAGCAAGCCGTAAAATAGCGATACGCTGTCTGAAACAACAATGAATTATTGTCGTAGCCTCTGCCGTATTGGCGCTCAACATGCTAAACTATAGCAAATCTTTGTGTAAATACCTAACTAAAAATGACGAACTCGAAAATGACAAACGACGAACCTATCCACGAAGCGCCAGCCATCTTTAATAGTAAAACGCGCCCACAAAGTGCTGACGATGAGATTAGTAACTTTGGTAAGGTGAACTATCTTGAGGTCACGCGTCATCAACATGACCAGCGTTTAGACAATTTCCTACTTAATCGCTTAAAGGGTTTGCCAAAACCGCATATCTATAAAATGATTCGCTCAGATGAGGTGCGAGTCAATAATAAGCGCTGTAAAGCGCATGACAGAGTGCAGCGTGAAGACGTGGTACGTATTGCGCCGGTAGTACTTGCTACTCGCGAAAAACCTATCATCAGTACCGAATTTGCCAAGAGCTTGTTGGCACGTGTGGTCTACGAAGATGAAGGCTTGATCGTGCTCAATAAGCCATCAGGTATTGCGGTTCATGGCGGTAGTGGTCTTGATTTTGGTGTCATTGAAGCCATGCGTGAAGTAACGGGTAAAAAATACTTAGAGCTGATACATCGTATTGATAAAGATACCTCTGGGCTTCTGATGATTTCTAAGAAACGCTCGACGCTTAAAACATTGCAGCAGTATCTGGTCGACAGAACCATTCAAAAGCATTATTTATGTATTGCAAAAGGGCAGCCTGCGCTTAACGAACAACGTATCGATGCGCCATTGCTACGCTATACGCTTGCCAGCGGTGAGCGCCGTGTCAAGGTGGATGCGCAAGATCCACAAGCCAAAGAAAGCCAGACAGATATTGTCATCCATGGTCGCTTTACAATCGCTGATCAGCCAGTCAGTTTGATTGAAGCCAAGCCGTTGACCGGACGCACCCATCAAATCCGTGTACATTTAGCGCATATCGGGCATGCTATCTTAGGCGATGACAAGTACCACGTACATGATAAATCTGGCGTTCATCGTCTGTGCTTACATGCATGGCGCTTAGATATTCCAGGTTATGAGACTATTACTGCGCCTTTACCAGACGAGATGCTCAATTGGATACCAGAAGATATTAAAACCAGCCTGCCTAAATAAGCTTTAAGTCATTTGGTTTCAATCTAAATTCTCTAAGCATCAATATTAAACGTCACGATATCTTATTATCAACAATAAGCTGCCGTGACGTTTTCGTATCTGCCATTTGTTACTATTCATTAAGGTAAATTCATGAGTAAACCATCTACAACTACTATAACCTCTATCAAAAATTCTCAATTATCAGTCAAGCATGGTTTAGCAGATAAGACATTAATCATATTTGATTGGGATGGTACGCTGATGGACTCGATTGGTTTAATTGTTGAGTCTATGCATGTGGCGGGCGAGGCGCATGGTTTTACGACGACCGATCAAGCAGTCAAGGATATTATCGGACTCAGCTTAATGAAAGGTATCGAGATCTTATATCCGCAAGCAACCGATGTGCAGAAGCAGGCGATTCAGCAAAGTTATGCGGATTATTATATCCCTAACAGTCATCGTACGCCGTTTTTTGCACCGATAGAAAATATGCTGCAAACCTTACAGCAGAAAAATCGTAAGCTTGCTGTCGCCACAGGTAAAAAAAGAAAAGGGTTGGATCGTGTCTTGGATGCCTCTAATAGCCATCATTATTTTGTCATGACGCGCTGCGCTGATGAATCAGGCTCCAAACCTGATCCGCAAATGCTGACGGATATTTTGCAGTATACCGAGCAGCAAATCTCCAATGCGGTATTTATCGGTGATAGCATTTACGATATTCAAATGGCCAATAGTTTGGGTATGACCAGTATTGCGGTTAATTATGGTACAGCAAGCAGTAGCGATCTTGCCGCACAGCAGCCAAGTTATCAAGTCGACACGCCGCAAGCGTTGGCTGAGCTATTGTGTGCTTAAATAAAAAAGATTTTAAATAAGTAAAATGACAATAAAAAAGGGTTTATCGCTAATAACGATAAACCCTTTTTTATTAAAGACTATGAGATCTATTTGCTTTCTTCTTTAGAGCTATCTTTTTGTTGGACCGCATCCTTTTCGATTGCGTCTTCTAGCTCAGCGCCTTCTAGTAACGCAAAAGACGACTCAATAATTTTGTCTGCATCGAGCTGATACTCATACCAGTTGCCCATAACGCCTGCTAATTCATCAAGACCTTCTTTTCTTAATGCTGAAAACAGCTGAATGCTACAGTTTAAACCCAGTTGCTTCAGTCGTTTACGAGTATTAAGCAAAGCATTTTTAGAGGCACCATACTTAAGCTTATCTGCTTTCGTCAATAAGATATGAACTGGCAGCTTACCATCATTTGCCCAACGTAGCATTTGCTCATCAAAGAATTTCAA
Organism: Psychrobacter sp. DAB_AL32B; assembly: GCF_002224105.1. Classification (NCBI taxonomy): domain Bacteria; kingdom Pseudomonadati; phylum Pseudomonadota; class Gammaproteobacteria; order Moraxellales; family Moraxellaceae; genus Psychrobacter; species Psychrobacter sp. DAB_AL32B. The sequence goes on from NZ_NEXU01000052.1 coordinate 36,919, forward strand.
TGGATGACGGATATCGCTCATCAGCACCAAACCTGCAAGGCTTGAGCGCGACACCAAATACTCTTCTAGCTCAACCTGCCATTCTTTTTTCATCTCAAGCGGTACGGCGGCATAGCCATAACCTGGCAAGTCCACCAAACGCCTATCGGTATCGCCGATACTAAAAAAGTTAATCATCTGCGTACGACCAGGTGTTTTAGACGAGCGTGCCAATTGGCGCTGATTGGTAAGCGCATTAATGGCTGAAGATTTACCAGCGTTTGAACGACCAGCAAATGCCACCTCTAACCCTATATCTGCAGGACAAAGGCGAAAGGTCGGCGCTGACGTCATAAATTCAGTTTGCTGAATACGCTGACGGGCTTTGGTATTAAAATCCGCATGCTTCGCGGCGACATCATTGAACGGGGTACTCATAAATGACTCATTACTGTTAAAATATAGATACGGTAGTTAAAATTTTTGCAGTTGGTCTGTGACTAGCGTAGCTTCTTTGGCAGCTAGCAACTAAAAACCAATCTTTCATAAAATAAGCGTTTTAAATTACCGACTATTCTATACTATTAATGCGCTTAGTTATTGAAATAACGGCTATTAGCCTTATATTAATCAGAGCATACCACTAAAATGAACCAGCACTTAGCGAAGCTATCTGCCTTATTAAACGAGATTAACAAAGCTAAACTATATTTATATATATTAATTCGACATATGTTGTTACAATATCTAAGAAGATAGGTTCAATAAAATACGTTTAATAGCATCGCTGATTACGCAAATGCATAAACGAAAGGAGGTGCCCTATGTTGTCAATTACCACACTTTTTGCCAACAGTTACCGCTTGCTTACCAGCACTGGCGCAGCGCTGATTGTCAGTACTGCAATGATAAGTAATGCAGGTGCAGCGGATATTGCTACGACTTATAGTGACTCTTGTGCGGCTTGTCATGATAGTGGCGCCTTAAATGCCATCAAAAAAGGCGACAGTGCCAAGTGGCAACAGCTGATAAAACAAAAAGGCATGCCAGCGCTGATCAATTCTGTTAAAAGCGGCATGATTCAAATGCCAGCGGGTGGATTGTGCGAAGACTGTAGCGATGATGATTATCGCAAGCTTATTGAGTATATGAGTAAGTAGTAAGTAAAAATCAAAAGCTTAAATAGTAAATATAAGGCGCAAGGTCACAGAACCTTTTGCGCTTTTTATTTTTTATTAAGCAAGCACTGAGGCTATGAGTAGAAAAACTATCTAATACTACGATTAAGTAGGCAAATAGTAAAAAGTCTTGCTATAATAATCCAAAATAAACCCTGATATTAGTAAGTGCTTTCGGGCTGCTTGTGACAAAGACTACAAAATATAAAGCTTAGCTGGCTAAATAATGGCTTTGCAAATATGATGTCTCTTGATAATGCAATCACTCTAGATAATGCTTACATCGAGTTAGTAGGATTTGTATCAATGAAAAAGTTAATCGCTGCCGCCAGCTTATGTGTTGCAAGTTTCAGCGTACAAGCTGCTATCACTGTTCCTGAATATGATCTTAATGCCGGCAAACAAATCGCAGAAACAGTCTGTGCTGCTTGTCATGGTGTTGATGGGGTGAGCCCTGTGCCAGCCCAGCCTAACCTTGGCGGTCAAAATGTAAAATACTTATATAAACAATTGGTTAATTTTAAAGCAGGCTACCGTAAAAACGGCATCATGCAGTCGCAAGTGGCTAATTTATCTCAGCAAGACTTAGCGAACGTGTCAGGTTATTATGCTAGCCAAAAACCTTGGGGTGTCGCATTCGGTAATCCTGCCACCACGCAAGAAGCCACTAAGTTGTTTTTAGGCGGTGATAAGTCACGCGGTGTCATCGGTTGTGCAGGTTGTCATGGTCCAGATGCAGCGGGTAACGCTTGGGCAGCATTTCCACGTTTAGGCGGACAACACGCGGAATATATTGCTACTCAGTTAAAGCTTTTCCGTGCTGCTGGTCGTGTAGATGATATTGATAGCGATGAGCAGAAGCGTGTCAATGATGCAGCGAAAGAGGGCGAGATGGGGATGATGCAAACCGTCGCCTCTAAGCTATCTGATCGCGATATTCGTATTTTGTCAGACTATGTGAGCGCTATTCATTAATCTTTGATAGACGTAGTTTGCCTAATTCATATTATTGCTAATTTTTACTATGAATAGGCATTTGATCTGCACATATTATTATTTAGTCATCAAACCCCGATTTCGGGGTTTTTTTATAACTGTCAGTCCTTATATAATTGCAGGTCTTTATATTACATAAGCCAACTATGAACAGACCGAGTGGCGTTTATCATTTTTCATTGGTCTGTATCATTAAATGTTATTCACCTTGAATCGCTTGGATTTAGATTATGATGATTCGCTATGCTTCTTATTTTATCGCAGCGCTGCTACCGTTATTGCTATTTCGCTGGTTTGCACCGGCGTCAATCGGTGAGATTGATTTTTGGCTACTGTGGCTACTAGCTATGGTTTTGGTTTCGCTACCAGTCATTTATGCTGAGATAGCATTGGCTTATCGCAGTGCGGAAGATCCTTTGGCCGGTATGCAAAAGCTCACTCGAGAGGCGGATGCCAGTTCGCTATGGCGAGGGTTTGGTTGGCTTGCCGCCTTAGTTTCTATCATTATTGCCGCGCTCGTCATATCTGGTGCAAGCACTGGCATATTAACAGCTTTAACTGAGCTTAATAGTGCGCCTGATGTCCCAAGCTTTGCGATTGCTGCAGGTTTAATGGTCATTGCTGTGTTATTAAGCTTATTAGGTGTGACGCCTTTACCAATTGGTTTGGGTTTAATGTTGGTTGGTTTACTGTTCGGGCTGGCAAACGGCTTGCCAAACATTACCTTTGCGATGACCAATGTCAGCTTAGGCGAATGGGCAAGGGCGGTTGCATTGGCGTTGGTCAGTGTTGGCGCGGGTACAGGCTTATACTGGTTCGGTCAAAATCTAGTGACCAAACAAGCAGTAACTGCGGTAGGAGCCGACAATCATAATGCGCAAAAATCGTCTCACGCTCATGAAGTAAGTGAATATCGGGCAACCAAACTGGTGCTACCTATTTGGATATTGCAGTTGCTGGTTGGGGTGGTGGCTTTATTTATTAGTGGTATGGCGCTACCGCCAATAGGTCAGCTATTATACTGGGTTGGCGTGCTGTTCGTGGTTAGCTACTTGCTATACTATAGTACTCAGCAATTAGCGCATCAATTTGGATTGCTGGTAAGCTTGGTATTAACTTTTACTATAGCGCTGCTCTTAGTTGTTGCCATACCGACCATTTGGCTGGTGGGTATACTGGTTATTATCAGTAGTATTGCGGTATTATTATTGTCTGTTTTTGCAGGTTGGCAGATGAAAATCAGCCATTTGCGTAAGTCTTTGAACTTTGGCAATGAAGCTTTTTATAACTTGTGGCGAATCGCAATACGTTTGATTGTACCGCTGGCGTTATTGTTAGCATTGATAGGTTGGGTGATGCAGTGGTTAAGCTAATAGCGGATGAAGGTCAAGTTAATAACCCTAATGCTGTGCCGGATTCTCAGCAAGGTAGTATTCAAAAAACGACTATGATGACAGTGTATTTAGCGTATGCTGAAGAGGCGCAGTGCCAGCATTATCTAAGCTTACAAGTCAGTTATGCTACAACTTTGTATGAGGCATTGGCGCAAGCAGGTTGGTTGACAGAGTTTGAAGGGTTGGCAAGATGGTGCGAAGAAGTAGCTGATATTGTAACGCCAACGGCTAAACGTTGGCACGTCGGAATTTATGCGCAAAAGCAGCCACTCAGCTATCTATTGCAACCTTTTGACCGGATAGAGGTCTATAGAAGCTTAAACGCTGATCCTATGTCTCAGCGTAAAAGTAAATCTCGAGGTTGATACTTAAAGCTTGTTATTAAAGCTATTATTTAGGTAGTGTTTCTACACCTTGAATGCGGGTGACTATACCATTATCATCAAAGTAAATAACTAAATGCTGGCTGGCATTATTAACATCAGCGATACCTTTGCGGCGACCGTCTGTCCCTGCTTGATAGTCATAAATATAATCCCAGCGTTTAGGCTCTAGCGTGTCTTTAATCGCTGGGCTACCAAGAATATAAAGTACCTGATTTTGATTCATACCCACTTGCAGTTTTTGCGCTTGCGTTTGAGTAATAGGTGTTCCTTGCGGCAAATCAATCTTGTAAACACTCAGTAATGAGCAGCCAGACATAGCAACAGAGGCGCTAAGCATGCTGGTAATGACAATCTTGCGTAATGTGCTTGCAGGGCTTAACGGACGTAAATTTAAGGTCTTTATCATGGTAAGATGACTCATAAAAAATGGGTTAGGTACGGCTAAGGACGGTGGATGTTGGTCTTGCCGAAAATCTTGGATAAATGATACGTCATTTACTTGCAATTGCCTACCACTTACGACATTATTTACCAAACGATATCTTAGGTCATTTATTATTTATATTTTAAATTCATAGACTTGTGGTTCTGTTTTTAGAAAAAAATGTGTTAGAAATATGCTTACTAGTAGCTAATTCTGTATGATTCTAAGTTTTTCATAATCAATAACTGCTAACCATTGACGATTGTTTATCTCGTGTTTTTTGAATTTATTTGCTAAGACTTTCATAGTCAGAAGGGATATTATGGCTTCTTTTACCAATCAAGATTTACGTAGAGCGGGTTTAAAAGTAACATTACCGCGCATCAAAATTTTAGAGCTGCTCGAGAGTGCCGAGTTGCATCATATGAGTGCAGAGGAGGTGTATAAGGCACTAATTGAACAAGGCGAAGATGTGGGTCTAGCGACCGTCTATCGCGTATTGACTCAGTTTGAGCAAGCAGGTATTGTCGAGCGCCATAATTTTGAAAATAATTTATCAGTGTTTGAAATTACCCAAGAAGAGCATCATGACCATCTGGTTTGTGATGTTTGTGGCAAGATTATCGAGTTCCATAATAATATCATTGAAGAAGAGCAGATAAAAGTAGCGGCAGAACATGGCTTTAAGCTATCGGGTCATTCCTTGGTGCTCTATGGTATTTGTAATAACCAAGCCTGTAGAGACAGCGCTAAGTAATCATTTTAAATTGATGATAATTTGCTTGTATTTATGTGTATTATTTTACGCTCACTAATGATAGAAAACGCATAAAAAAAGCCCTTATATATGATAAGGGCTTTTTTTGGGTGTTAATTTTATGAGCATGAAACGTTATGAGTATTAAACGTTATGAATATTGCTGAAAAATAATCGTTAAGTGATATCTAACGACAAACTATCGGCGCCTTCATCTAAATTAGCGTTACCATTTTTGCTGCTAAGTTTAATTTTTAAGCGCAAATCATTAGGAGAGTCAGCATGGAGAATTGCTTCTTTGTAAGTAATCTCACCATTTTCATATAAATCAAAGAGCGCTTGGTCAAAGGTTTGCATGCCGCTATCGCGTGAGCGCGTCATGACATCCTTGATTTCATGAATTTCGCCTTTACGGATATAGTCACTAATCAGCTGAGAGTTTAATAAAATCTCAATAGCAGCACGGCGTCCTTTACCGTCAGGCGTTGGAATCAATTGCTGAGCAATAATAGCTTGAAGATTCAGGGATAAATCCATAAACAATTGGTTGTGGCGGCTGGTTTCAAAAAAGTGAATGATACGATCAATCGCTTGGTTGGCGTTATTGGCGTGTAAGGTTGCAAATACCAAATGCCCCGTTTCTGCATATTGGATTGCATAACTCATAACTTCGAGGTTGCGAATCTCACCAATCAAAATTACATCAGGCGCTTGGCGTAAGGTGTTTTTTAGACCGGCTTCAAAAGAGTGAGTATCGATACCGACTTCGCGCTGGGTAATAATACAACCGCGATGTTTATGTACAAACTCAATGGGGTCTTCGATAGTAATAATATGACCATGAGAGTTTTGATTACGGTGTCCAATCATCGCTGCAAGGGTGGTCGATTTACCGGTACCCGTTGCACCCACTAATAGAATAATACCGCGCTTTTTCATTGCCAGCTCTTTTAGCGCTGGCGGCAGACGCAGCTCTTCGACCGTCGGGATTTTATTTTCAATTTTCCGTAAAATCATCCCTGCCATATCTCGCTGTATAAAGGCACTGACTCGAAAACGTGCTTGCTGGGCTTGATCGGTAATCGCAAACTGGCATTCGTTCGTCTCTTTAAACTCTTGTTGCTGGCTGGGCGTCATCACACCTTTGACCAGTCTCATGGTTTGCTCAGCCGTTAAAGGCGTTTTACCAACGGGCAGAATTTTGCCATTGATTTTCATGGAAGGCGCGACATCCGCCGTAATGAAAAGATCGGAGCCGTTTTTATTGATCATCAATTGTAAAAGTTTATCAATGTCCATAACGTACCTATATGTTCGATAAAATGTGCAATAAGTAGAGTAAAATTTGCTTCAATAAACTTTTGAAAATCGCGAATAATGACCATTAAAATAAAGCCGATCAAAAATCTGTCATTGTCATTGTGTTATTTGCTAAAGTTCAAGGTTATAAAAACTAAGGTTACAACCAGCTAAAAATAAAAGAGATACACTCAAAATAGCATTCTGCTGGGATAACTTTTCCTTGTTTGCTGTGTGCTTTGCACTCCAGAGGCTTCGAGAAATTTATCCCAGCAACACTGTATCGCTCTTAGAGTGGGTCGACTATATAACTAATAATATAAACCAATATTATATAAAGGCCTCAGGCTGCTTAGCATAAGGTCGTGCGACGTCTTTGCTGATGGTGCCTTTTGATACTAGGTTTTTAAGCGTTTGATCGAGGGTAATCATGCCGTCACCTGCACCCGTTTGGATAGAAGAGTACATTTGGGCAATTTTGTTTTCACGTATCAAGTTACGAATAGCGGGCGTACCCAGCATAATCTCATGCGCAGCAATTCGTCCACCAGTTTGACGACGTAAGAGCGTCTGGGATATCACTGCTTGTAGCGACTCCGATAGCATCGCACGAATCATATCTTTTTCAGCAGCAGGGAATACGTCAATGACACGGTCGATGGTTTTTGCTGCGGAGCTGGTGTGCAAAGTCCCAAAGACTAAGTGACCAGTTTCAGCTGCGGTTAGGGCCAAGCGTATGGTCTCAAGGTCACGTAGCTCGCCAACTAGAATAACATCGGGATCCTCACGTAAAGCTGAGCGCAGTGCTGCATCGAAACCTAACGTATCGCGGTGTACTTCACGCTGGTTGATCAAGCTCTTTTTAGACTCGTGAACAAATTCAATTGGGTCTTCAATGGTCAAAATATGCTCTTTACGGGTTTCATTGATATAATCAATCATGGCCGCCAGCGTCGTTGATTTCCCTGAGCCAGTTGGACCGGTTACTAACACTACGCCGCGCTTAAAGTCGGAGACGCGTTTGAAGACTTCACCCATTCCTAAGTCTTCCATGGTGAGAACTTTTGACGGAATCGTACGAAAGACTGCGCCAGCACCGCGATTTTGGTTAAAAGCATTTACCCGAAAACGTGCTAAATTAGGAATCTCAAAAGAGAAATCCGTCTCAAAGAATTCTTCAAAGTCAGCACGCTGCCTATCATTCATGATGTCATAGATAAGCTGATGCACCACTTGATGAGTCATTTCTGGCATATTGATACGGGTCATCTCGCCGTCGACTCGAATCATCGCTGGCATGCCGGCTGAAATATGTAAGTCTGAGGCTTTATGCTTGACTGTAAAGCGTAGTAAATCTTCGATGCTTAAATTGTTTTTTTTAGCCATAATCGGATATTCCTATCAATAAATAAGGGTAAGCCAAAACAACATAGAAGCAAGCAATAAGCATGATTATATGACATTATTTAAACCAATCTCTCTAAGATAGGCTAGGCTGGACTATGATTGTTACTATTGCTATCGTTTTTAGCAGCATATGTTAAACCATGTAACAATATCATAACAAGACTCTGCCTATTTAACCATCTACTAACTGAATAAAATGTAAAAATAGCTTATAAGCACTTTTTTATTCAGGTCAATAAACGTCATTTTTATTAAAATTTATTTCTACCATAAAAACAGTATATGCCAATCGTCTTTTAAAATAATTCAGTGTTTAATCTATAAGAGTTTTTTATGAATGCTACTTCTCATCAAAAAAATATAACTAACGCCTCTGCCAATCTTATAAATAATGAAGGGGACGTTCAGAATCTTACCCTCATTAAAAATTGGCAGCAGGTAGGCAAGCAAGTGGCACAGGCTTGTGAGCAAGCAGGTAGACAGACAAATAGCGTTACCTTGCTTGCGGTATCTAAAACCAAGCCTGTTGAAATGATTGCGACTTTAGCGCGTCAAGGGCAGCATGATTTTGGCGAAAACTATCTGCAAGAGGCTATCGATAAAATCAAGACGTTGCAAGGACAGGCAGAGTGCGATCATATCGTTTGGCATTATATCGGTAGTATTCAGCGTAATAAAACACGCGATATCGCTGAGCATTTTGATTGGGTGCAAACGCTTGAGCGTGACATTATTGCTAAGCGTCTTAATGACCAAAGACCCGCTGAGCTGCCACCTCTAAACGTCCTGATTCAGATTAATATCGATAATGAAGACAGCAAGTCAGGCTGTTTGCCAGAGCAACTTCCAGAATTAATAACAGTCATCAAAGCTTATGAGCGTTTGCAATTGCGCGGGCTGATGATAATTCCTGCCAAAGCAAACACGGATGCTTTTAAGCGAACCAAGCAATTATTTGAAGAGATTAAGCGTGAACACCCAGAACTGAGTCAATGGGATACGCTTAGCATGGGCATGAGCGACGATATGGCTGATGCCATTGCTAGTGGCTCCACTATGGTGCGCGTTGGTACTGCAATATTTGGTGCGCGTGCTTGATCGACTTTTAAGAAAGTATAGCGCTACTGTTATTGGTTTTTCGTAGCCTCTGTCTGCGCAGGCACAGCAAGCAAGAAAAATAATAATAGTAGCGCACTATGATATTCGCTTTCCTTGTATTTAAGACACCAGCTAATAAGCAATTATCAAAGGTGAAGCACAGCATTTATTCAATGACATCTTCAAACTTTGTCACTAGCAGCTGAGTGATTTTGAGATTATCGGTCGCGATAATCTCAAAACGATAATTGGCATACTCGACGCTGTCTGTTTTTTTAGGAATTTTACGTAGCATATACATCATAAAGCCGCTGATGGTTTCGTAATTTTGGCTATGCGGTAAATTGACCATGCCCAATGAGCGAATTACATCTTCAATGGGTGTCATGCCATCAATCAGCCAAGAGTTGTCCGTGCGCTGGACAATCGGCTGCTCCTCTAAGGTTACCAGCTCGCCCATAACGATGCTCATCACGTCTTTGAGGGTAATAACACCAACGACCAACGCGTACTCATTTACAATGACGGCAAAATCTGCACCCGTTGATTTAAACGTTTCAAGCACTTCAAACAACGATAAGGTATCGGGAATAAACAGGGCAGGTTTTAGCAACGCTTTGTCCGTTAGACAAACTTCTTGCTGCTCAAGTACCGAAGCTAAAAAGCTGCGTGATTCTACATAACCAATGATATGTTCTAAATCATCGTCGTTACAGACCAAGAATTTATTATGCGGCTGCTTAATCATCACCTGAACCACCTGTTCGGTACTGGCTTTGGTATCGAAATAAACAATATGTTCACGTGGATTCATCACTGAGGTGACGGTACGCTCCTGCATATCGAAGATGTTGGCTATTAGATGATGTTCTTGCTTTTTAAGTACGCCAGCTTCAGCACCCGCATCCATGACGGCATAAATGTCTTCTGGCGTCATATCGTCTTGACGTACAGTTGAGATGCCTAACAACTCAAAGATGACGTTTGCTGCCCCATCAAATATCCAGATAACGGGTTTGAATATAAAAATCAATAGCATCATTGGTCGTACGAGGCGTATAGCGATAGTCTCAGTGTTGGACATTGCCAGCCGTCTGGGCATCAAATCGGCGAGTAAAGAGAATAAGCTGGTAATCAAAACGAAGGATATAACCGATGATGCTGCTTCATTATTAACCAAAAGCTGTAAGTATGGGCTAATTGCTGACTCACCCACGGCACCCGCTGAAATAGCGACTGCGTTTAAAACCACTTGTACAACAGTGATAAAGCTACCAGGGTGCTCTTGCATTTTAAGGACGTCAAATGCTCGAACATCGCCTTCTTTTGCGATGATTTGCAGCTTAATTTTGCGCGCTGCTGCGATTGCAATCTCGGCAGCTGATACAAAGGCGCTTAAGGCAAGCAATAAAAGGAGAAAGATACTAGCGGTTAGCAAACTCATGAAGTACTCGGATAGAAATAGATAGGATAGATAAGGTAGATCAATTGAAAATAATGGTTGGAAGGTTTTAAAACAAAAGAATTTTTATGTTGAGAAGTTATTTATGCACAAAAACTAAAAAAGCTGGGCAAGCACCCAGCTAATTATAAAACAGTTTGATTATATTATATAAAAACTTAAATTTATCAAACCTTTAAAAAAGCACTCTAAAAGGTTGTTGATGATAAATTCAGCGTCAAGGCTTAGCCTTTTATTGACCACTTATTGACGAGTGGATAACGGCGCTCACGACCAAAGGCTTTATGGCTAATCTTGGTGCCAATCGGTGCTTGTGAGCGTTTATATTCGCTACCATCGACCATCTGGATAACCTTAGCGACCAAATCAGCATTGAAGCCTTTGTCGACAATATCTTGATAGCCCATATCTTCATCGATATATGACATTAAGATACCGTCTAGCACATCATAATCAGGCAAGCTGTCTTGGTCTTTTTGATCGGGACGCAGCTCAGCGGATGGCGGACGAGTAATGACGCGCTCAGGGATAACAGGTGTGTCTTCTAAACGATTGCGATAGCTGGCTAACTTATAGACTTGTGACTTATACACGTCTTTTAAGACGTCAAAGCCGCCAGCCATATCACCGTATAAGGTTGAATAGCCAACTGCCAGCTCTGATTTATTACCGGTCGTGATAACCAAATGCCCGAATTTGTTGGATAGCGCCATTAGTACGACACCACGCGCGCGTGCTTGGATATTTTCTTCCGTGGTATCAGCAGGCGACTTGTTAAACAGTGGCGCAAGGGTATGACGGATCCCTTCGACCGCATCGAAAATAGGACAAACGGTATAAGAGACATTCAAGCGTCGTGCTTGTGCTTGTGCGTCTTCTAGGCTGATTTGTGAGGTATATTCGTACGGCATCATAACCGCGTAAACCTTATCAGCGCCCAATGCATCGACAGCGATACATAATGTTAACGCTGAATCAATGCCGCCCGATAAGCCAATGATGATGCCAGTAAATCCTGAAAGATTGACATAATCACGCAAACCGACGACCAAAGCTTGATACATCTCTGATTCACGGCTCAATGACAATGGTGCTTTGGTTTGTGTATCGAATTTTGCTGTCTTCACATCATAGGTTGCTAGCAGCAATTGATTCATAAAGCGTGAGGCTTCATGCGCGACACTACCGTCCGCTTGAATCGCCATAGAACCACCGTCAAATACCAAATCATCCTGACCGCCAACGGCATTAAGATAAATAATCGGTAAGTTATTTTCGCGGCTACGTTTGGCGAGCATCGTTTTACGATTGTCTTGTTTTTCAATCTCAAACGGTGAGGCGTTTAAGCTCACAATAAGGTCAGCGCCTTGCTTTTTAAGCTCCGCAATAGGACCTTTTTCCCATAAATCTTCACAGATAAGCAGACCAATGGTCATGCCTTTATAGTCAAATAAGACTTGATTGCGACCTTTGTCAAAGTAACGGCGCTCATCAAACACGCCATAGTTTGGCAAGATTTGTTTGTGATAAAAACCTTTTTGATGACCGTTATGTAAAATAGCTGCCGAGTTAAACGTTCCATGATGATCGACATGCGGATAGCCAACAATCATCACGATATCATCGATATCACTTAGCGACGATAACGCGCTTTTGATACGACCTGATAAACTTGGGCGTAATAGTAAATCTTGCGGCGGATAGCCTAATAGTCCTAGCTCCGGAAAGATAATTACATCGGCACCTTGCTCACGTGCCTGTAGCGCTAATGTACGCATTTTTTCGGCATTGGCTTTGATATCGCCCACTAAAAAGTGTGATTGTGCTAAAGCAAAAGTAACGCTATCTTTTGGTTTAGAAGCCTTGTTGGCTACATTAGAAGAAGTAAGGTTGGGGTTGTCAGAGTCTTTTGTCGTGTCTTTTGACATTGTTATTGTTCCTATCAATAGGTTGTTTAAATTTGTTGAATCCGTCTTGGTTTCAAATAAAACCAAATCAAAGTATTTTTCCGAAATCGACGCAAAATATGAATTTTCAATCATTCACTCAAAATACGATGCTTTAATATTGAATCGATATAATGAGTGCAACGCTTGTATAGGCATGAATGTCATGCTTATTTGTAATACCAACATAGGTAGCGCTGCTCTGAAAATTAGATATTACTATCGTCTAGAGTAGGCTAACAAACGAGGATTGCGAGAAATAATTTTAAAAATGCTAAAGGCTTATTAAGATAAAAATAAATAAAGCCAAGCCAACGTAGCGGCATTTAAAAGTTTAAATTAATTGCTTTAGTATAACATCAATTACCGCTACTAATAGAACCGGCCAGTGATTTAGCTGGCTAGATGTCGGATCTAAAAATGAATAAAAAAGCAATGGCTGGCTAGGCTTTTGGTCAGATAATGCTATTTTACGATTATTGATAGTTAACCTATTTAGAGGTAGATGCGGCATAAAGAAAGTTGTAAGTAAAGATTACAACATAGCCTTATTTATTTGGGCTATTTTGTTGCATACTATGATAGTAAATCAACTACATTCGAAGCAAAAATTTACCCAAACCTGTACTATTTAAAACTCTCGCTAATGGATAAAAATTACGGACCTCGTCGGTAATTGATGTGACCCATTTATAAGCTTTACAGTAGAGCCATATTAGGTTGCTGCTGTCCGCCCTTGGTTTATACAATATGATTGAAAACTGGACAAAAGAATTTATTATTCAGCGCTTACTGGCGATTACCTTATTAATCGTGCTGTTCGTGTTGTGTTTCCAAGTCGTACAGTTTTTTATTGTACCGGCATTGTGGGCGGCGATTTTGGCATATGTCACCTTTCCTATCTATAATTTTTTTCATCAAAGAGTCAGGTTTAGTTCAAATTTGAGCGCGGCTATTATGACCGTGAGCATCTCTTTGATGATAGGTGTGCCTTTGGTGGTCGGTATATTCATCTTGCAGCAAGAAGCGTTAAGCCTAATTAGCAATTTAATCTATCGTATTAAAGTAGGGTATTTGGATGTGCCTGACTCTATCAAAGATTTGCCATTTATAGGGCAGCAAGTCAAAGACATCCTATGGAGAATCAATAAAAATCCCGACGGGACGCTAGAGGCCTTTCGTCTTTGGGTGCAGTCACATTTATACTATGGCAAAGTCGCGTTTGATGTGGTGTTTGGTGGTTTTGCTAAGCTTGGTATGGCGCTCATGACGATATTTTTCTTTTACCGTGATGGTACCAGCTTGATTCGCCAAATCCGCCAAGCATTACGTAATATTATTGGCAATCGTATCGATGGTTATATTGACTCTGTTGGTACGACTACGCGTGCGGTAGTCTATGGTATTGGTCTGACTGCATTGGCTCAGGCAATGCTAGCTGGTATCGGCTATTATTTTGCGGGTGCACCAAGTCCTATTTTGCTGACGATATTGACTTTTATCATCGCCTTAATTCCATTTGGCACACCATTCGTTTGGGGCGGCGTATCGATTTTTCTACTTAGCCAAGGACATACCGTTGAAGGTATTGGCTTAGCGCTATGGGGAATCCTAGTGATTAGCTGGGTTGATAACCTTATCCGTCCTATCGTCATTAGTGGCGCCACCAAAATTCCTTTTATCATCATCTTTATTGGTGTGTTGGGCGGTTTGACAGCTTTTGGTTTTGTGGGTTTGTTTATCGGTCCTGTGGTGTTAGCAATCGGACTTGCCGTATGGCGTGAATGGATATCGCAGCATAAGAATGAGTTGTTTGCTCAGCAAGAAGTGATGTTAGCTGATGGTCAAAACATACTCAAAAACAATGAACAGAATCAAAAAACAGCTGACTAACAATGACGTAATAAACGATCAGTTAGAATATTAATTCTCATGAATAAATGAGTTGTCAGTAAATATAGATTATATAAAAAAGCCTATATCAATAGAAAGGCTTACCACTATTAAATGAAACGGTTGTGAATACTATGGAAAACAGGGTAGATACTATTAAAAATATCACGATTGTGGCTGATAGTAATATCGCAAACCTTGATGATTTTTTTAATGCTTCGACACTTGGACAGGATGCTGAGCGGCAGGTGAAGGTAATTCGTGTTGTTGGACGTGATATCAATGCGAAATTGCTGGCAGAATGTCAGCCAGATGTATTGTTGATACGCTCTGTGACCCTAGTAGGGGAGGCATTATTAGCTGATAATCATAGTGTGAAGTTTGTCGGTTCTGCGACTATCGGTACCGATCATGTTGATCAAGATTATTTGGCGACACGCAATATCACTTTTGCCAATGCTGCTGGTTGTAGCAAGCATTCAGTCGCGCAATATGTATTGACCGCGATCTTAACCTTGCGTCCGCAGTATTGGCAGCAATCCCTGCCACCATTAACATTGGGTATCATCGGGCTTGGTAATATTGGCAGCACGCTTGCTCAGTATGCCAGTGATTTGGGCTGGCGAGTATTGGGTTATGATCCATTGCTATCAACTTCGGACATTAATAACGCTAGCCTTGAGCAGGTTTTGAGCCAAAGCGATGTAGTCAGTCTTCACGTCCCTTTAACAGATAAAAAAGGTGAGGATAAAGCCAGCAACGGCAGCGATTATCCAACACGTCATCTCATCAACGCAAAGTCTTTGGCAATGATGTCGCCGCATACCATGCTGATTAATAGTGCACGCGGACCGGTAATTGATGCAAGTGACCTTGTAGCGGATATCGAGCATACTGGGCGGCAAGTGGTACTTGATGTGTTTGAATACGAGCCGCAGGTGTCTGAGGCTTTATTATCCAAGCTGGCGATTGCCACACCGCATATCGCAGGTTATACGGTTGAAGGTAAGCTGCGCGGCACGCAAATCATTTATGATGCCCTATGTGAAAAATTAGCAGTAATACCCACTCAATCTATGCATACTTTATTACCGCTCAATATGTTTTTATGGTCTGAGCTCAAGGCACATCCAGATAGACTGATAAAATTTTATGACATTAGGCAAGATGATGCTTCATTAAGAAATAAAATAGCTGATGGGCAAGTAAATGGTGCTGACTTTGACCAATTGCGCCGTGACTATCGCTTACGCCGTGAATGGCAGTCTTAAAAGTTAAGTATCACCATTTAAACCCCTGTTTTTAGGATTCATGAGGCGTAGTAGACAGTAATGAGCCAAGCAATTAATCAGCCTTTATCTGAACCCAGCTATGCCCCAACCATGACCTTGGCGATGGCGCAGCAGCGGGCGCAATTCATAAACGCTATCCGTCAGTTTTTTACCAATCGGCAAGTGCTGGAAGTGCAGACGCCGCTCCTATCGCAAGCAGGTAATACCGATACCTTTTTGCAGTCAGTTGCGGCGCAAGTCACCTATCAAGATAAACCTTGTACTTATTATCTTCACACCTCACCTGAATTTTCCATGAAGCGTTTACTGGCCAGCTGGCAAGTACCTATTTATCAGATTTGCCCCGTCTTTCGCGATAACGAAATAGGCGTACGGCACAATATTGAATTTACTATGCTTGAATGGTATCAGCCAAATTATAGCCTAGACAATATGGCGGCCGAGCTTGGTGAGTTATTGGAGAAGCTTTATGGCTATCCAATTGTGATGAGTCATTATCGCTATATCGACGCCTTTATGGATTTTGTCGGCATTCATCCGCTGACAGCCAGCCTTTCAGCCTTACAAGCGGTAGCAGAAGATAAAGGTCTGACCGGTTTTGATTTTAATGCTGACGCCAGCAGCTCAGATAATAGTGATGAAAATCGGCGTCAAAGCTGGTTAGATTTACTATTTAGCCATGCGGTCGAGCCAAATCTGGGTCACGATTTGCCGACGTTGATTATAGAGTATCCGCCAGCCACTGCCGCATTAGCAAAAACAGATTTTGACAAAGACGGCAATAAAGTTGCTAAGCGCTTTGAGCTCTATATCAATGGCATTGAGATTGCCAATGCCTATGACGAGCTGGCAGATGGGCAGGCGTTGAGAGCGCGTTTTGAGCAGGATAATCTATTGCGTCAGCGCCACGATTTACCACAAATGCCTATCGATGAGCATCTATTGGCTGCGTCTGATGACTTGATACCTTGTAGCGGTATTGCGGTTGGTATTGATAGACTGCTCATGGTTATAACTGGTGTAAAGAGCTTAGAAAAGGTGATTCCGTTTCCAAGCGGTTTGGCTTGATGATTTATTAAACAGTCCATCATAAAAAAAGCGAGTAAGCCTTTCGACTTACTCGCTTTTTTTGCTTTAATTCTTATGGAGATTGGCTTTATTATAATTTTGCGACAGCCTCATCAATGGCCGTCTCACCATTATGCAGACTAAATACTTTCTTAATGGTGTTATCGCTATTTAATACAGCAGCTAGCGTGTTGGCAACATCTTCAATCGAGTTTTCACCGGCTTCATCATCATTGATGGTGATTTTGCCAGTAGATGCGCGTTCTTTTAACGCCCCTGCTTGGACGATGGTGTAGTCAAGGCTGCTATTATTGACCAACCACTGATCAGCATAGTGCTTACAGATATAGTATTCTTTTAAATCAGCAATACCCGGGTTGTTCCATTTGCTGGTATCTAATGAAAAGACTGTGCTTAGCATAATGTAGCGCTTGATACCTTTATCTTGGACTGCTTGCATGGTTTTAACCGCACCATGTAAATCGACTTCTAGAACGTCTTTACCGCCAGAACCAGCGACAAAATACACTGTATCAATATCTTGGTCAATTTGGCTTTGAATAGCGTCTTTTTCGGCGGTGATATCTAAGTCTAGTTGGCTATAATTATCGTCATCAAATAATTTTTCTTCCTGACGGGTAGTACCGATAACTTGATGATCATCTGCTAATAATTGCTTAACCAAATCAGTACCCACTCGACCACTTGCGCCAATCACTAAAATCTTCATAATCATTCCTATTGTTGTATGTGTTCGCTTTATAGTATAAAAACTGCAGATAGCGTAACAACAATAACTGGCATGCTTCGTTATGATGCGTGCAGATTGCATAGTGTTTGGTTATAGAATGTATACCGTTTGCAAGGGAATAACGCGTAGGTAAGAGAGAGGGTTAGAGTAATTTTTAGAGTCAGTTTAACCAACAACGTTTAGCGGACCAAACGATTGAGACCGTCAGCAAAAGCTTTTTTATCACGGTCGCCATAAGGTTTTTGCCCGCTCATTTCTTGTAGCTCGAGCACGCCTGTACCACGCATGGTGTCCATAAAATCACGCATGTTGAGCTTTTGCTTGATATTATTTTTATCATAAACCATACCGCGGGTCGTCAAGACCATGCCGCCTTTGTCTAAAATATCATTGGCCAAAGGAATGTCGCTGGTGATAGCGAGGTCGCCTGGTTGTATTTGTTCGACGATATAGTCATCGGCTTTATCAAAGCCAGACGGCACCACTGTCATGACGAGCAGTGGTGACTTACGCAGCTTAATCGGCTGATTGGCGACGAATATCGCCATCGTTTGCGTGCGCTCAGCGGTTTTGATGATCAAGTCTTTGGCAATTAATGGCACCGAGTCGGCATCTACCCAAATCTGCATTATTTCTGAGCCTTATTTACTTTTGCTTTAGCGTCTACGGCACTATCTATTTGGCTATCTTCAATACCTAGCTTAGTGTTTTCTAAGGTTTGGTCAGTATCAGTAATAACCTTATTATCTACAATAGCCGCTGGTTTTTTATCAAGACCAACTTTATTGGGCAATACGGCAACAAGCTTTGCTAAAGCTGGTTCTAAATCTGCCACATCATTGGGCATCAAGGTAATATGCGCAATTTTGCGGTCGTCACGCTCAGCCTTGTGGTAGCTATGATAATGCACGCCGTCAATATTGAGCACCGCACTGATATCAGGATACTGGCCCAACACATTGACCATAATAGCTGGATGGATATTGTCGGTATCGCCTAATGGTAAATTTACCACGGCACGAATATGATTTTCAAATTGGCTGGTGACAGCGCCCTCAATACTCCAGTGCCCAGAGTTGTGCACACGCGGGGCAATCTCGTTGGCAAGTAACGCGTCATTACCACGAGCGTCTTTGGTCACAAATAACTCAAGCGCCATCACGCCAACATAGCCTAAATGATTCATGACAGTAGTAATCGCATCGGTTGCTTGCTTGAATAAATGACTAGTACCAACAGCAGGCGCTTGAGTTTTGGCCAAAATACCATGATGATGATAATTTTCGACCAAATCATAACAGCGTACCTGACCGTTTTGTGCTCGTGCGGCGATAATAGAAACCTCACGGCTAAAGTTAATAAAACCTTCTGCAATCAATGGGGCAGGCGTTGCGGTAAGAGAGCCTTTACCACTAACGGCATCTTTGAGGTCTTGCCAAGCCGCTTTGATATCACTGTCTTGCTTAATCACAAACTGACCTTTACCGTCGTAACCGCCGCGACTGGTTTTCAAGACGATAGGCAGTCCCAATTCATCACACGCTTGCTTTAATTCGGCTTCAGAATTGACTGCCATAAAGGGCACAGTTGCGATATCAAGCGAGTTAAACATCTGCTTTTCTTTTAAGCGGTCTTGCGCGATATCAAGGGCAATCGGTGGCGGAAACATACCTTGCTTGCTGCCAGATTGCGATAGGCTTGCCAGTTGCTCAACCGTAGTAGTCGGCGTGTTTTCAAATTCTAAAGTAAAGACATCGGCAGCCTCAATAAATGCTTCTAACTGCTCACTAGTAAAAACACGGCCGTATAGGCTGGCAGGGCAATCAGCGCTGTCTTCTAAAAAAACGCACTGATAGCCTAACGGCATGGCTGCTTCGGCAAGCATCATACCAAGCTGACCACCGCCTAAAATACCGATAGTACGAATGGTTTGGGTAACAGGATAAGCGTTCGCTGTAGTCATGGCAGGCTCTTTGAATTAAAAATGAATAGGGTTTTTGGGGTATAAAAATCTAACAATTAATTTCTTGAAATAGGAAAAGGTGCAATGTATGCACCTTATGTTTATTACCGCTCATCTAAAAATAATGCTTGAGTTGAGAACTTGTATATTCAAACAATGGTCATTAGAGATAAAGACGGCTACTATTCACTTTAATGCAGCAAATGATCATTAGTTATTGATAATACCTGGTGTTGGGCTGGCAAGAATAGTGTCGGTTTGCGATAGACGTAGATGATCGAGCTTACTAGCAATCGACTCATCATGCAAAGCTAAGACTTGAATAGCAAGCAGGGCAGCATTATACGCGCCTGCGGCACCAATTGCTAAAGTGCCAACGGCAACGCCTTTAGGCATTTGTACGATAGACAGTAGACTATCCCAACCACTGAGCATCGATGATTTTACAGGGACACCAAAGACAGGCAGCGGTGTTTGACTGGCACACATACCGGGCAAGTGAGCGGCTCCGCCTGCACCAGCGATGATAACTTGCAAGCCGTTACCTTTGGCACTTTTGGCATAGTCAAACAATCTGTCAGGGGTACGATGTGCCGAGACCACTTCACAATCAAAAGCAATATCAAAATCTGCTAGCAATTGCGCTGCGGCGCTCATGGTCGCCCAATCCGATTGTGAGCCCATGATAATGCCAACTTTTGGTTGCCCAGCAGGAGAGGTGATAGGGCTGTTTTGATCAATCGCGTTAACCGTAGCTGATGTGGTGCTCATGCTTTGATATCCTCAAAAAGACCATCATACAAAAGTTTTGCTGCATTCGTAAAGCCAAGTTTGCTGTTTAATACAGAAGCTGGGTTAATAGCAATGATATTGCTGAGCTGTATTACCGTCTCAATCGTGTAGGTATTGTACAAAATTACTGGCTTTTAATGACAGTGGCTGTTCGGTATCGAGCTGATAGCAGGTCATATAACCGCTGTCTACTGCTGCTGAATAATCAGTACAAACGACTTGTGGACTCAGTGGTTCAGGTTCTCCTGTTAGCCAATAATGACCAACGAACACTGGTTTATCAGTTTTGAGAGCGAAATCGATATTTTCAGCCAGTACGTCACTTGGAATTTGTGCCAAGGCTGATGCAGGCGCACGAGCAACCTCATGAATAGTGCGTTTATTCAGCTCCTCAAGCCACCAACGTACCCGTACTCGCGTGCGTTTAGTACCTTCTTTATCAATCATCACAATACCCTCAGGTAGCGGTACTTCTACGCCTTTTAATACTCGCTCTAGCGCGTCAAATGGCGCAGTACCTTCTTTAGACGTGGCTATTAACCCCTGCAGCGTTAGGCAATTATCGTCAGTTAATAGCGGCTTTAGTACCGCCATACTATCTACATCCCAGCAGGCATGCACAAAGCAAGCGTAGTCTGTTTCAATCCATAATGGGATTTCATATAACCGCTGTAGCCAATATTGATGGCTCTCTGAACCAAACGGCACTTCTGCCAAAAATGCTTCATGTTGACGTATATGTATTTCATTATGTGAGCGTAAATACTGGGTATGATCACTAGGATCCAGGGTAGCAAATGCCAACGCATTATATTCATGATTGCCCATTACCGCATCAGCCACGTCCGCATCAAGCATGGCAAAGACGGTCTCTAACGTCGCTACTTGCTGCGAGCCACGGTCAATTAAATCACCAATAAATAGCGCCCGATGACCTGATGGCGGCACAAAATGCTGACCATTATGAACATAGCCTAATTGTTTTAGCAGACCGACTAGCTTATCTGCATAACCATGAATATCACCGATAACATCTATAATCATAATAAATCATCAAATTTAAAGATAAAATTGCCCACAATATAAAGCCATATTAACAACCGTTCAATCATTTAAACGGTTAGTAGAAATAAGAAGCTCGTACAAAGTAAAAATTAGCAGCGCTTAAAAACCAGGCGACAATAGCGCATTTAGGAAATGCGGCAGTACTTGTGGCTCTAAAATAATCGTTGCTATTACCCCAAACGCGCCACCCCACAAGTGTGCCAAGTGATTGATATTTGAGCCGCCACGTCTATCTGAATAGATGCTATAAGCAACATAAGCGACCGCGAATAATATTGCTGGGATAGGGATAACTGCAAATAGATAAATCTTTTCCCAAGGCGCGAGCAAAATAAAAGCAAAAAGTACGGCTGATACGCCACCTGACGCACCAAGGCTTAGATAACTGGCGTTTTTTTTATGCTTAATATAGCTTGGAATGATCGCGACAATAATGGCGAGTACATAAAAAACCACGAAGCCATAACCGAACAAAAACGGCTGATATAAACCTTCGATAGCTCGACCAAAAAAATACAAGGTAAACATATTAAATAGGAGGTGCATACTATCAGCGTGAATAAATCCATGAGTGACAAAGCGATCCCATTGACCATTATTTACCGCTGGTGGATAAAAAATAAGTCGATTAAAGAGGGTTTTGTTTTGCCACGCTAATAAACTGATAATAACCGTGATTATAATAATAAGCGTTGTATGGTTAAACAATGGATAATCCTTAGGCCGAGCCTGATAAACAGCAGTGATATATGTGGCAATGCTTAAAGCCTAAGTATTATGGCTGAATAACACTTAAATCTGACCAATCATAAAAAGTTATATGCTCATATTAACGATAGTAGCAGTGATGATGCAAAAACCAATAGGCGACAAAATTATGCTTTAATGATTGTTTATATCGAATAATATAACACCGTATTAGGCAGAATGAGTAATGCTTCGTATACTGACCGTAACGATTGACGTTATCGAAAAATAATGCACTGATATTATTCAATTATTGCTTATCGAGTGCGCAATTCTTGCGATATCTCTACGATAAAAGGCAATTAATATACCAACATTGCCAACGAATTACTCAGTTTTGTAAACGACTTCTTTGGTAAGCGATTTATAAAACGCGGCCTATAGAGATAAATAAACAATTTTTAACTATTTAACATTAACGCTGATAGAGACAGTAACTTATGAGTATCATCGATCAACTAGAACAAACGGTTACCCCAGCTGTGTTAGGTGACAAGAGTAGCGTGTCCCATGTCAGCTTATTAGAGCAGTTTTATGCAATTTTGGTGGCGCGCTTAGCATTGCCACAAGTCTACTCACAATTACTGCGTGATGATCAGATAATTACTGCTGACAATGCCGCACAAACGCCTTTATTTGAGCAGCTATGGCAAGCACCAAAGGTAAGGCGAACCATGATTCAAGAGCTTGCAGCAACCCATCATATTGATGAGTTTGCGACTATGCAATTGCTCATGAATGCCGCGCCACTTGCCTATCATGAGCTCAAGGTACTTGCAAACGGTCAGTTTTTGCCCGCATTTTTACAAGGCGAGCAACCCTCATTGCGCCATTATTTGCCGACATGGTCAGCACCCATCATTACCGCTTCACAGAATCCTGATGATGAGTTGTTTAATAATCAAAGTGTGATAGCAGATGCCAATATAGCAGCAACGATACCTGTCGCCTTAAGTAAATATGAGGTCGCTGATGCTAGTGCCATCAACCCATCGACAAACTTGCAGACAGAACCTGCTGTCGAAAACTTCGATAACTTCGATAACCTAAGTACAGATGCTATTCATGCCAGTCCTGCGGATCATCATTTAGCGGAAAACAAAGACTTGAGGCGCGAAAAAGTTCGTACCCGCAATCAGCGTAATGATCTGTTGTTATGGACATTTGTATTACTAGGAGCGATCACAGCCATTGGGCTGGTGTGGGCATTATTAATCAAGCCAAATGATACGCCACCAGTTGAAGCTGTAGAGACAGCGCCTGTAGTAGTAGCACCTGTGACTGCGGCCCCAGCGCAAGTATTAACGCCGATTGAGCTTATTGTTGGGGTGGATAATAACGGTAGTTTATACACTTGTAGCGCCTCAGTCGGTGACGCAGCGCTACAAAGTATACTGCAACAAGCACTTAATACCAGTTTCGGTGAGCAGGCAAGTATGTGCCAGCTGACAGTACAAACGGGCGTTGCCAACAGCGTTGCTAATATGCCTATAGAAGCGTTACCGAATATGCTGACATTGTTGAGATCGACTCCATTTGCTCGTTTGCACTTGAAAAATGACCGTATCACCTTAGAAGCGCCAGACAGTATGCAGCTTCAGCGTTTGGTTACGGATATACGCACTTTGATGCCAGCAGTCATGATTGACAGTACTGCGCCCCTACCATTACCTGACAATTTTAATAACGGTAGTAATGTTGATAATGGTGCGGGAGTAGAGGATGAGACGGCAATGAACAGTTCAAGTAGTTCGAATAATCAATTCCAAAATGATGGTGTCCCTGCAAACAACCCTTATAACAATAGCAATAATGTGGAATATCAGGCGTCAGATGATGATACAAATGATAATGTGATGCCCGCTCCTGCAAGAAATAACAATGATTTCAATAATGTACCTGCAAGATCAAACGGTCCGATCTCCTTATCTGAAGCAGATGAGATGGCAAACAATGTCATCGTGGTTGAGCCTGCGCAAGTCAGAAGATAAAGAACACTGTTTTAACAAAATAATAAAGAGTTAAAAAAAGTGCCCTATAAGGATTTTTATAGGGCACTTTTAATATGTTTAGAACAAAATATAGGTTTTAAATAAGCGAAACTTTATGTTCTAAAATAATTCGACGTATGCCGTTTATAACTACGGCATTCATAACTACGTCATTCATAATCATGCTGCCAGTCCTTTCTATGTTAGTAGTTTGTACTTTATAGGCGCTATAGTTACGAGTAACAACTGAAATATTACTTAATGTAGCATTTGTACAACAGCGCGTTGATTGTGAATGCATGCTTAATACTTTTATAATACAAAAGTTGGATATAGTCGTCGCTAATTTTCGCCGCGTGGCTTTTTATTGCTTTTGGGTTATTAGCTAGTATCGTTTATTACCTAATACCAAAGTTCTATTTTTTGAGAACTCAAATTGTATAAGACAAGCTACTTAAAATAATTATTAATTGAGGAATGACACCATGGATATTATCAGTCACTTAACACGGACGGTGAGCCCAGCAGTATTGGGTGATGATCACAATCCTGCCAAGAAAAATTTGCTTGAACAGTTTTACGCTATTTTTGCGGCCCGACTAGCAGATAATGATACCTATAATCGTTTTGCCAATGACAATATCGCGCATGATGACCAAGGTTTCTATGATCGGGTATGGACGGAAGACACCCATCGTGACCAAATTGCTCGAGAGCTTGCCGGCAAACATAATGTCGATGTCACGGCTGCGCGTGGTCTGCTTGCTATGGCAGCGCCACTTGCCTATCACGAAATAAAAAGCTTGGCTGGTACAACGCCAGTACCACAGTTTTTAAATGATAATCTTGCCAACTATCAGCATCATATTCCTGTATGGGCAAGTGCTGTGTTGCCTGCTGGCATGATTGCCGCTGCACCTGCTGGTGAACGCATTTCTACTACCACAACTACGGCCCCACTGGGACGTGAAGAGGAAAAAGATGGCAGCTTTATGAAAGCGCTACTGCCTATCATTGGACTGATTATTTTAGGTGCCTTGGCTTGGGCGCTATTAAGAGGTTGCCAAGACAATCCTGAGCCGGTTGGTACGCCCGTTATTACCGAACAACAGGCAGCTAATAGCGATGGATCTGTCGCTGCTAGTATTGAGCCTGCGTCGTTGCGTATCGCTACGGGCGAAAATAGTGAGCTATATGCTTGCCGTATGAATGTTGGTAATGACACGCTACAAAGTAATGTGATGACTGCCCTCAATGGCGTCTTTGGTGATGATGCCAATAATTGCCGTGCGGATGTCGATAACAGCTTCTCAATAGATATGCCAGCTGCTACTCAGCTTGCTACTATTTTACCTATATTTAAAAACGTACCAAATGCCAGCATGCTGATCAAAGGCAATGAGATTACCGTCAATGCCCCTGACGCTGCCGCTCTAAGCAAGCTAGTGGCTGACTTACAAGCTGCTGCGCCAGCAATGACGGTGATCGCTGAAGGTCCATTAGATGCTCAAAGTGAGATTGATAACAGCCTGACAGCCTCTCAAGCCGCTATGGACAATCTTGGTGAGAATCCAGATCCTCGTGACGTGGCTCGTGCTCTAAGTCTACAAGTAGTTAATTTTGAAGTGGATAAGGCTGTCATTCCAGATGCTAATAAAGCGCTATTAGACCGTGCAGTTAAGTTGATGGAACAAGTGCCCAATATGAAGCTCATGATCATTGGTCATACCGATAAAACAGCGGATGCTGCCTACAATATGAAGTTGTCACAAGAGCGTGCCCAGTCGATGAAAGATTATTTGGTAGCACAAGGTGCTGACCCAAGTAAGCTGATGACCAAGGGTATGGGTGAAACCGATCCTGTGGCCGACAACTCAACTGAGCAAGGTCGTTTCCGTAACCGCCGTATTGAGTTTGTGGTATATGACGAGACTGCTACGGCAAACGATGGTATAGCAATTGGCAACAGCGCGCTTGATCCAGACTTGAATCCATTGGACAGCGATAATGATGATTTAATGCCTGATGCTGATGATCGCGGTGTAAGCACAAATATGCCAGATCCAGATTTGAACCCATTAGATCGTGATAACGATGATTTGATGCCAGATAGTGATGACGCCAGCCGTGGTAGTGCATTAGACCCGAAAGCAAGCAATTAATAACCCGAAAGTAAAGTATTAATGACGGGTCCTCAGTAATTGACTGGTATCAAAGGTTCGTCTTAAATTAAATTCTAAAACAGAAAAACCGCATCTTAATTAAGGTGCGGTTTTTATTTTGCTAAAAATATTTTTTACAAAGATTGTTTATAATTAGTCGGATCTTTTAATTCAGTGTTAGCTAATGCTTGAGGTTCTGCTTGAACAGGAAAGAACGTCTGTAAGATATTATCTTTTGCCTGTTGCCAATACTCAAACTGCTGACAAGTAGATTCGAGGTCGCCTTGCCAAACTGGTATCTGTCCACACATGGTTTTAATGCGGCTTTGATTGGGATAAGGCAGGTCTTGTGCCGCTTTTGCTGCCTCATGAGCGGCAACGCGATCGTTACAAACTAGAGCAATGTCGCAACCCGCTTCAATCGCTGCTGTGACGCGCGCACTGACATCGCCAGCGGCTTGCGCCCCTGCCATAGATAAGTCATCAGAAAATAAGACGCCATCAAACTTAAGCTGATCTCGAATGATATCTTTGAGCCAAATTTTTGAGAATCCCGCTGGTTTATTATCTACTTGTGAAAAAATAACATGTGCTGGCATTAAAGCATCAAGCCACGGCAGCGTTTGCGCAAAAGGCTGCATATCGCTATTTATAATCTCATCTAAACTACGATTATCGATGGCTTCCGCCACATGTGAGTCCGGAGCGATAGCACCGTGACCCGGGAAGTGTTTACCTGTGGTTGCCATACCAGCCGCTTTCATCCCGCGCATAAACTGGGTAGCCAAAGCGGTAATAGCTTGGGGTTCATGATGAAAGCTGCGATCACCGATGACTTGGCTGATACCGTCTCTATCGAGCACCGGCGCAAAACTCAAATCAATCCCGACGGCCAATACTTCTGCTGCCATCAGGTAGCCACAATCGTAAGCGCAGCTAAGGGCGTGGCTGGAATCTTGATTAAATAACTCACCGAGCTTGCCCATCGCTGGCAATGGCGTAAAACCGTTACGTAGGCGGGCGACACGGCCACCTTCTTGATCAACTCCGATGAGTATATCCGCATTGTGATAACGTATGTCGTCACACAACGTGCGCACTTGCGCCGCATCTGCCACGTTTCGAGCAAATAATATGACCCCGCCAACTTGGGCTTGTTTGATTAAGCTGACATCTTCAGCAGTCAGTGCAGTACTATCGATATCAATCATTAAGACGCCATACATTGCGTGATCCTTATTATGCTATACATTGTTATATGATAAGTTAAACGGAAAAACGATGATAAATGACATCCATAATGCATCGCTATTAGGATCTTATTATGACAGCTATTACGAGCCGAGCATAATGTAGCAGATTAATTGATTTGCATGCATTGGCTGATATTTATTAAATAGACATATCTAATTGATAAGCTAGAAAGTTTGGTATGTGAGAGCGTAGCGTGTAAGATTGTTTATACAGTTTGAGACAGTGCAGTATTTATGCCCATGCTAGTATTGATTGATTTTTTAACGATAAAACTAAAATAACTATCATATATTTGTGGGCTTTTAATGCTAGCGTAACGGATGGTTTAATGGTAAATATAATAGAGTAAAACGCAGCTAAATTTTATGGACAGCTGTTTATAGATAACTTTTGATTTTGATAAAAACCAAGCATACTTTTAACTTAAAATAATTAGGCATATATGATGAAAAAACAACCAGCACAGTGGTTACTTAGTGCAGCGTCAGTGGGTATCGCTGGTCTTATTCTTACCCAAAGCTACGGCACGGCAGTGGCTGATAGTAATACAGAAGGCTTTAAACAGACACCTGAGCAACAGGTAACTACCCGCCAAGTAGCCGCATTGCTGGATCGTAGTCATTATCTCAATCAGCCACTCGATACGGCGACAGGCAGCGAGATTTTGTCTATGTATATCGATAGCCTCGATCCAAACCATACGCTGTTTTTGCAATCTGATGTCGATGAGTTTAAGAAAAAATATGCTGATGAGTTCGGTGCTCGTCTTAAGCGTGGTGATTTGTCCGCTGGGGTAGAAGTCTTTGAGCGCTATCGTAAACGCTCTAATGAATATTTTGCCATGGCAAAAAAGATGTTGAAGACGGATCTGGATTTGACCGGTAAGGAAACAATCGTTCTTGATCGTGAAAAGCTCAATCACTTTAAGACCAAAAAAGAGCAGCGTGACTATTGGACGCGCCAGCTTAAGTTTCAGTTGATGAGTATTACTTTGGGTCAAGAAGACGAAAAAGCAAAAGAAAAAGTGTTTTTAGACAATCCAGATATTACTCGCGGGCAGGACCTAGTGCGTAATGATGAACGCACGCCGAGTGAGATTTTGCTCAATCGCTTATCACGTCAGCAAGAGCAGTTTACCCGTCTAAAAGATGATGAGATTATGGAAACCATCTTAAATACGGCGATGCTGACCTATGATCCGCACAGTAATTATTATGCGCCGATTCAAGCCAATGAATTGCAAATCCAATCCAGTCTACAGTTAGAAGGGATCGGTGTTTCGATTCGCCCTGACCGCAAAAACCCAGATTATACTCGTATTGTAACTTTGGTAGATGGAGGTCCAGCGGCCAAATCTGGTCAGATTAAGCCCAATGATTTGATTATTGGTATCGCAAAAGATGGTGAAACCATGACCGATGTGGTCGGCTGGTCAACGCGTGAGATTGTCAGTTTGATTCGTGGCAAGCGCGGTACTTCGGTGACGATCAAAGTGCGTCAGCCCAATACGCCTGATACCAGCGCTCGCAATGTAACGGTGGTTCGTGACATCATTCAGCAAGAAGAATCAGGGGTTACTCAACGCGTCGTCGAAGTGCAACGTCCTAATATTGATAAAACACCAAAGCGCATCGGGGTCCTTGAGATACCGAGTTTTTATTTAAATTACCGCGCCCGCCGTAATGGTGAGGATTACCGTAGCGTCAGTATTGATACCGAAAAGGCACTCAAAGAGCTTAATAAGGAAAATATCGACGGGCTAGTGGTTGATCTACGTAACAATCCAGGTGGCTCGCTCGATGAAGTTGCCAAAATGCTCGGCTTCTTTATTAAAAGCGGTCCAATGGTGCAAATTCGTGACAATCGCGGCAATATTCAAGTCTACGATGATATAGATGGTGGTGAGCAACTTTATAAGGGCAAGGTGGTTGTCATCACCAACCTAGCGTCTGCCTCTGCTAGTGAGATATTTGCTGCAGCGATTCAAGATTACGGTCGTGGGCTGGTCGTCGGTAGCACAACCACAGGTAAAGGTTCGGCGCAAATCCAATTGGATAGCTTAGCTTTAGGTTCTGCGACTTTAACCCAGCGTAAATTTTATCGTATTACTGGTGGCAGTACGCAGAATAAAGGCGTCGTGCCTGATGTTGAATTGGTTAATATCTACGATGACGCGACCTTTGGCGAGCGTGCACAGAAAAAAGCGCTGCCTTGGGATACGATTAAAACGGCGCCGTACAAACCTGAAGGTAAGTTTACGGCTGATACGTTAGCAACGCTTAACCAACAGTCAAAAATTCGCCAGCAGAAAAACCCGCAGTTTGTTTATCTATCAACGCTAAATGATATCCGTAATATGGAAGATGAGAAAAAACCTTTCCCTCTCGATATCAATAGCCGCCGTGCCAAAATGCAGCTGATAGAAAAACGCTCATTAGAAGCTGAAAATAAGCGTCTTATCGCAACCGGTGAGCGTCCTTATGCCAATTGGAATACTTATCAAGCGGCAATGGATGCCAAGTTCGAAGAGCGTAGCCAGATGAAGGCTCTAGAGCGTCCAGAGCTACCTGAAGACGAAGCTTTCATTAATGAAGCTGCTTATATCATGCTTAGTGCCAATCCAAAAGTGCTGGTTAGCCCTGAAGAAAAGTTGTAAAAAGCGCAAGCTTATCAGCTGTCAATGCTGCTATTAAAGGGTTATTAAAAATGCGTGTAAGCATATGCTTACACGCATTGACGTTTAGACCTCTTACTAACCTAGGGTCAATCTGCGATTATAACTGTACGGCACGATTGAATGAATAGCTTCATGGATACTAGGGATTGGTATCTCAAAGATCGCATCAGGGATAGGTGGTTTGCTGATTAGGGATGATAAGGCTGGATGCCTGACCGTTATAAGATACTTCGGGATTAAGTATTGAATAACATTAACATGGATGGTTGGTGATAAAAGCCGCATAATGCTTGTCATTATGCGGCTTTGTTACATCTAACATTTGATAATTCTAAAGAACGATAATTTATATAAAAGCTTTTTAAAAGTTACCCATAAAAAAAGCCAGTAGAACTCTCTACTGACCTTTTACTATTAGACGATGAGTTTTATAATCATTCATCGCCCAAGCATTTCTCATTATATCTACCAGAGATTAGTGCTCAACGCCACCAGCGCCATGTACATGACCATGGTTTAGTTCATCTTCAGTAGCTGCGCGTACTTCTTGGATTTCAACATCAAAAGTCAAACGCTTACCCGCTAATGGGTGGTTCGCATCAACGATTACTTCGTCATCATTGACTTCAGTAACAGTTACCAGCATTACTTGACCGCCAGCTTCTGACTGAAACTGCATACCAGGTTGGATATCATCAACGCCTTGGAAGTTATCACGTGGTACGTGTTGTACCGCTTGTGCTTGGTATTCGCCATAACCATCAGCAGGCTCAACGACAGCATTGACTCTTTCGCCAGCAGATTTGCCTTCTAGTTGTTGCTCAAGACCTGGAATGATATTGCTATGGCCATGCAAATAAGCAAGCGGTTGACCTTCTGGAGACTGGTCAAGGATATTACCTTCGTCGTCTTTTAGCGTGTAGTTGAACTTGACGGCAGTATCTTTTGCGATAGTAGTCATAAATTATCCTAAATATATTGATATTAAAATTTAAATACGGTTGCAATAAACCTAAAAAAGCCAATCAGCCAGCCAAAAAGCCACGTCATTAGTCAATTATCATCAGTTTATTAGGGTAACTTTAGCAGTTAGCCTCTTTAATTGCGATAACTCCCATAACTTTCAAGGTTAAAATAATAAAAAAAGCCAATTAATCGCATAATTAAGTAAATTAACCAAAATTTTTATCATATTTGCTAATTAGCATCTTGCTTGTTTAAGGTTAGCCAGTTGCGTTTTTGGCTAATGACTTCTACCATAGTTACAAACATAAGGATAATAAACGACCATGACTTTATCTTCACATGCTTCTAATCAGCAGATATGCGATATCCATTACCAATTTAACTTTGAGCGTTTTTTTGAACATTTAGTGGACGCCACGCTTACTTTCACCGCAAAGACAGACGCTCCTAGCTTATGGTTACCGGCATGGATTCCAGGCAGTTATTTGATACGGGAGTTTGCTCGAAACATTACGGCGGTACATTATCAAACAGCAAACGAAAATAATGAATACTCCGAATACTATCGTGCCCAAAAAACAGATAAACATACGTGGCAGTTACCAGAAGTTAAAGCAGGGCAGACACTAAAAGTCCATTACGAAGTTTACTGTTATGATTTATCGGTGCGCACTGCCTATGTAGACCAGCAGCGTCTCTATGGTAATTTTACCTCTTTAACATTAGCCGTTGATGGGCAAGAGCATTCAGCTGTACAAGTCAGTTTAATCGTGCCAGTAGCATTTTTTGCTGATAAAGATAAAGACAGCGTTTTACTTGCATGTGGACTTGATGCCACACATTTACAGAGCGATACACAGCATGCGTATAGTCTGCAAGCTAACAGCTATCATGAATTAATTGATTACCCATTTGAGATCGCTGTACAAGAGAAGTTTGATTTTATCATTCAAGACCATAAGCACCAAACGCTCAGCCATCGCTTTTCTCTCTCCGGTAAGCATAATGCTAATATGGGACGGTTACAGCAAGACGTCACCCAAATCTGTCAAAGCTATCTTAACTGGCTAGGTGATGCGCCATTCAATAACTACACCTTTATGACGTATGCCAGCGGGCAAGATTATGGCGGTCTAGAGCATATCAACTCTACCAGTCTCATTACCCCGCGTCGTGATTTACCAAGTGCTAATGAGCCAGAAGTGCCGAGCACCGATTATCAGCGCTTTTTAGGTCTATGTAGCCATGAGTATTTTCATGCATGGTGGGTAAAAACCGTCCGTCCAGATGTGATGCTGGATGTGGATTTACGCCGCGAGGCCTTTACGCCTTTGCTATGGGTGTTTGAAGGTTTTACCTCTTATATTGATGATTTTATGCTGCAAGCGTCAGGTGTTATTGACAAAGCAAGCTATCTCAAACTACTGGCAGAACAGGTTAATCGCTACTATCAAACCCCTGGTCGCGCGCATCAAAGTGTTGCAGAGTCGAGTTTTGATGCGTGGATAAAGCTGTATCGCAATGATGAAAACACCGGTAATGCTGGTATCAGTTACTACAATAAAGGTGCGTTGGTGGCATTATGTTTAGATTTAACGCTGCTTGCAAAAAGTGAGGGTCGTTATCGTTTATTTGATGTGGTTAAAGCTTTTTATAATCAAGCCAAGCAAAACGACAATAAACGTATCGGTATCAGTAGTGCCGATATGGGTGCAGTGATAGGGCGGTTTATGCCGTTGGCAGATTGGGAAGAATTTGAGCGTCATTATGTCAATGGTGTTGAAGAGCTGCCGATTGAAGCGCTGCTAGCGGCAAACGGTATCACGGTGCATAGCAACAGCAAAGAGACGGCTGATAAGTCTATGCCATGGGGCATGCGCTGTACGGAAACGCCAGATGGACTCAAGGTGAATCAGGTACGACGTGGAAGCGCAGCTGCTAAAGCAGGCATATCTGCCCATGATGTCATCATTGCTCTTGATGGTATCAAAGCTGATAATAAGCAGTTGGCAACCCTCAGTCATGCATCGCGCGACGTTGAGTGCCATCTCTTTCGCCGTGATGAGCTGATGTGTGTCAGCGTAGCAGTGAATGTGGAAAGTGAGATAAATGATAGCCAACAAGATAAAGTAGCTACAACCAGCCCGCATAAGGTGAATTTAAAGCTGGAAAAGTTAGGGTTTGATAAATGGTTAACGCCTGACTTTATGAAGTCTTAAAGGGATAGAGTTTTTTAAATCAATGCATAGTAGGTAAGGTTAGTAAGGAATGAGCATGACTCGATCTGATCAATAAATGGTCGGGTTAGGCTGTTATTAATAGGCTGTTGCTAACCCGAGCCAATAATGACTTTCACTTATCAAAAATATTAGCCAAAACGTTGCTGTAAATAAGCAATAATATCATTTGATTCATACATCCACTGAACGTCGCCATTTTCTTCAATACGCAAACAAGGTACTTTGACGCGCCCACCATTCTCAGCGAGCTCACTGCGAAATTCTGGATTTTTTTTGATATCTCGAAATTCGATGGGCAAATTTAATTGATGCATTTGACGGCGCACTTTTATACAAAAAGGACAGGCATAAAATTGATATAGTGATAAATTTTTACAGGCAGCAGTCACTTGCGCTTGCTGTTCCTGACTGCGTACCATTGGCTTACCTTGAGTCAATACACTCATAGCAGCAATGATTCGTCCTAAACCTTCTCGTATCAAATTAACTAACATATAGACCTCTATGGATTATATCGTATGGGGGATGATACCACTTCCTTGTTTAAATACTCAGTTAAGCGGTAATATCTGTAAATTAAAAATCTATAATGAATTAGGCTGTTTTTAAGAGTTATCTTTCTAGCATCTAGCATCTAGCATCTAGCATCTAGCATCTAGCATCTACTGAGCACTACCAGTTAGATTATTACTCTCTTTGGCATCAAATGATGTTCTCGTAATCCAGTCTTGCATTACTTCGATTTCAGGCTGCTGAGAATCGATGATGTCTTGCGCCAATTGCCGCATTTCTTCATCAGTACCGTATTTGAGCTGTACTTTTGCCATATCCACTGCGCCAATGTGATGCGCAAGCATACCGCGCGCAAACGCCATGTCGGGGTCAGGGTCAGCGATACCCAACACCATATCGCCACTCAAGACATCCATGCTTCTCGCATACGCCTGTTGCATGGCTTCGGTATTGGGCTTAGGCTTGGGAGCATCAGGGTGGCTGGCAAGCCATTTGTTCATAATATCAATCTCAAGCTGTTGTAAGTTAATAATGTCTTCTGCAAGCTTAAGCATCTCGTCATTATTACCATATTTCAGCTCAATCTTTGCCATATCTATGGCACCGCGATGATGCCCCAGCATACTTTTTGCAAACGCCGTATCAGGATCGTTATAACCCATACCAACCATCATCTCATTATGCATACTGGTCATCGACTTCGTATAATCTTTGAGCATGTCCGTCATTTGTGTCTCGTCTACTATAGCGTCGCCTTCAGTCATATCAAGACCAGCATGAGCGTCCATATCACCAGGAATTTCAGACTGCTCAGTCGTAGTCGGTGTCGCTTCTTGTACTGGTATTACCTCGCTATTATCTGCTGCTGGCTCGCAAGCACTTAGCAACAGAGCAGCAGAAATACCAGTAGCGAACAAGGCAAAGCGATGAGAAGCGGTCATGACATATCCTTACTATAAATAAGACAAACGATCAAAAATAAGATAAACAATAAGCAAATAAAGCAAGCAGCTCATATATAACGTAGGTTGAAATCTTAACAGATAAACCTTACTCGTTCAAAACGCTATGTTTAACATGTCGTAATATATCTACTGAG
The DNA here is from genome assembly GCF_002224105.1 of Psychrobacter sp. DAB_AL32B. Classification (NCBI taxonomy): domain Bacteria; kingdom Pseudomonadati; phylum Pseudomonadota; class Gammaproteobacteria; order Moraxellales; family Moraxellaceae; genus Psychrobacter; species Psychrobacter sp. DAB_AL32B. The sequence goes on from NZ_NEXU01000052.1 coordinate 71,718, forward strand.
TACAACAGTTAAGCGCTTTAGAGCTAATAAAGGAAAAAGGATAGGTTAATTTAAAATGCCTAATTGCTGACAATGTCCGCTATTTAGGTGAATACGCACAAACTCGCCAACGCCCAGTTCTCCAAGCTCAAACCCTGCAACTGACCAGCGAATCAGGCGCAGACAAGGTAGCCCTACATGCGCCGTCATCCGCCTAACTTGGCGATTTTTACCCTCATATATAGTGAGCATCAACCATGACGTCGGTATATTTTTACGCTCACGAATAGGCGGATCGCGTTGCCATAGTGTCATAGGTAATTCTGCTTCAACGACCAACACAGCGGATGCTGGCAAGGTTTTCCCATCTTTTAATACAACCCCAGATGCCAGTTCGTTTAGCTGCGCAGCAGTTGCCACACCTTCCACTTGCACCAAATAAGTCTTGCCCTGTTTTTGTTTGTTTTGCGCAAAATTCTTAGCAGATGGTGGTTGAGTAATGGCCTTATTAATTCGTCCATCGCTGGTCAAAATCAATAATCCTTCTGAGGTTGCATCAAGCCGACCAGCGATTCTAAGAGATTTGTCCGTAAAATATTCTGATAGGGTGGTGTGGTCATTATTACTGTCATCACGGAATTGGCTTTGTACTCCGTAAGGTTTGTTAAATAAAATAAGGCTAGAGCTGGACATAAAATAGCGTTTCCCAAAAATAAAATGACTGATAGCAGGTCATACATTATAAAAATTAATACATGAATAAAGTATAAAGCTAATGGCGTGTCGCATCTTAAGTTTATCTTATTGTACAAATATTTATAATGCTGTCATCACCATGACAAAACAGCTAGCATAACAGAATGCCAAGGAAGCTTAAAACACATAATATATATCAAGGAGCATCACCTCATGTCATATAACAAGGTTATCGTACCAAGAGACGGCGAAAAAATAACGGTAAACGCGGATTTATCCTTCAATGTGCCAAACCATCCGATTATTCCTTTTATCGAAGGTGATGGTATTGGCGTAGATATCACGCCTGTCATGATTAAAGTGGTCGATGCGGCGGTAGAAAAAGCGTATAAAGGCAAGAAGTCAATCGTTTGGATGGAAACCTATTGCGGTGAAAAAGCCGCCAAAATCTACGATGGCGAATTTATGCCAGAAGAGACGCTTGAAATCTTACGGGATTATGTCATCAGTATCAAAGGTCCACTGACCACGCCAGTTGGCGGTGGTATGCGCTCCTTAAACGTAGCCCTGCGTCAAGAACTTGATCTATACGTTTGTCAGCGTCCTGTCCGTTGGTTCGAAGGCGTTCCAAGCCCCGTCCATCATCCTGAATTGACCGACATGATTATTTTCCGTGAAAACTCAGAAGATATCTATGCGGGTATCGAGTGGAAAGCGGGTAGTGAAGATGCGATCAAAGTCATTAAGTTTTTAAAAGAAGAGATGGGCGTTACGAAGATTCGTTTTCCAGAAAATTGTGGTATCGGTATCAAGCCGGTGTCAAAAGAAGGGACGCAGCGTCTGGTCCGTAAAGCAATCCAACATGCCATCGACAATGATTTACCCAGTGTGACGCTCGTGCATAAAGGTAATATCATGAAGTACACGGAAGGTGCGTTTAAAGAATGGGGCTATGAGCTTGCCGCCGAGCGCTTTGGTGCCCAATTGCTAGATGGCGGTCCTTGGATGACGATGAAAAATCCAAAGACGGGTTACGAGATTATTATCAAAGATGTGATTGCTGATGCGTTCTTACAGCAAATACTGATGCGTCCTGCTGACTACTCAGTAATTGCGACGCTAAACCTAAACGGTGATTACATCTCTGATGCGCTAGCAGCAGAAGTCGGTGGTATCGGCATCGCCCCAGGTGCCAATAAGGGTGGCGCTATTGCGGTCTATGAAGCGACTCATGGTACAGCGCCAAAGTATGCAGGACAAAATAAAGTGAATCCAGGTTCATTGATTCTTTCTGCTGAGATGATGTTAAGAGATATGGGCTGGCTTGAGGCGGCTGACTTGGTAATCAAAGGTATCCAAGGCGCTATTAAAAACAAAACCGTCACTTATGACTTTGAGCGCTTGATGCCGGATGCCATCCTACTAAGTACCTCTGAGTTTGGTAAAGCGATTATCAAGCATATGAATGCTTAATGGTATGATGAGCTTTATTACTTAAATTATAGTTAAACACTTCAAAAACGAGGCAGGGCTGCTGGGATGAATTTTTCGCAGCCTCTGTCACGTTTGCGAACAGCAAGCTAGAAAAATTTATCCCAGTAGAACGTGGCTACTAATTATTAATGTATCGATTTAACTGTACTCTGACTATCTTTATAAAAGCATAAAAAAGCCATCTATTAAAAATAGATGGCTTTTTTATGCGGTTGAAAAATTCTCATAAATCCAAAGCTCTCAAAAATGACAGCCAAAAAAACACCTCAAAAATCTTTGAGGTGTTTTATTTTTCCTAACTTGAGCCCAGCTAGCTGAGCCCAGTTTATAGATAATTTAAAGCTGGTTTAGAGCCAATTACAATGAGGCTAATATATCATTGAATAAGGCACTTGGACGCATCGCTTGCTCAGCCAATGCTTCATCTGCTAAGTAGTAGCCTTTAAGATCGATAGGTTTGCCCTGAGCTTCGTTTAGCTCTTTAACGATACTTGCTTCATTGCTCTCTAACTGTTGCGCAAGTGGCGCAAATTGCGCTTTTAGATCGCTGTCTTGATCTTGCGCAGCCAGCTCTTGAGCCCAGTACATGGTCAGATAGAAGTGACTACCACGGTTATCTAGTTCACCAGTTTTACGTGATGGCGACTTGTCATTTAATAACAGTTTTTCGGTCGCCGTATCAAGCGTATCCGCCAATACTTGAGCCTTGGTATTACCGTCATTCTGTGCCAAATGCTCCAAAGATACCGTCAAGGCTAAAAACTCACCTAATGAATCCCAACGTAAATGGTTTTCTTCAAGCAATTGTTGAACGTGCTTAGGTGCAGAACCACCGGCGCCTGTTTCAAACAAACCGCCGCCTTTCATAAGCGGTACGACTGACAACATTTTAGCACTCGTTCCTAACTCTAGAATTGGGAATAAATCGGTTAGATAGTCGCGTAAGATATTACCAGTAGCAGAAATCGTATCAAGACCACGAGCAACGCGCTCTAAGGTATAACGCATCGCACGAACCTGCGACATGATTTCAATATGCAGACCATCGGTGTCGTAATCTTTTAAGTAGGTTTGAACCTTTTTGATCAACTCATTTTCGTGTGGACGGTAAGGGTCTAACCAAAAGATAACTGGCGTATCTGATTCGCGTGCGCGGCGTACTGCAAGTTTCACCCAATCTTGGATAGGCTCATCTTTTACCTGACACATGCGCCAAATATCGCCCTTTTCAACACGTTGTTCAAGCAATACTTCATCAGTTTCTTCGTCAACAATACGAGCCATACCTGCATCGCTCGCTTCGAAGGTTTTATCATGCGAGCCATATTCTTCTGCTTTTTGTGCCATCAAGCCAACGTTAGGGACAGTACCCATCGTCGTTGGATCAAAATTGCCATGCCATTTACAGAAGTTAATCATTTCTTGATAGATACGAGCAAAGGTGGACTCAGGCATGACGGCTTTACAGTCATACATTTTACCATCGGCGCCCCACATTTTACCACCTGAGCGGATCATAGCCGGCATAGAAGCATCGACAATCACGTCACTTGGTGAATGGAAGTTGGTGATACCTTTTGATGAATCAACCATAGCAAGGCGTGGACGATGTACTTGGCAAGCATGTAAATCGCGCTCAATTTCTTCACGCTTACTGGCTGGCAACTCGGCAATTTTTTCATACAAACTTGCCATGCCGTTATTAACGTTAATACCTAACTCGTCAAAGAAAGCGCCATGTTTGCTAAAGGCATCTTTATAGTATGTTTTAACCGCATGCCCAAATACGATAGGATGCGATACTTTCATCATGGTGGCTTTTACGTGCAATGAAAATAAAATACCAGCTTCGCGGCAATCTTCCATTTCACGCTCATAAAATTCAAGCAGCGCTTTTTTGCTCATAAACATCAGGTCGATGACTTCTTTGTCCAGCAAAGCAATTCCTGATTTGAAGACATTAATAGTGCCATCTTCAGCGACGCGCTCCATACGTACGGTACGCGCTTTATCTAGAGTGATAGATTGCTCACCAGCATAGAAGTCGCCGCTGTGCATGTGCGATACGTGCGTCTGTGACCACTGTTTCCATTCACCCATAGAATGCGGATGTTTGCGCGCGTAGTTTTTGACCGCTTTCGGTGCACGGCGATCTGAGTTACCTTCACGCAATACAGGATTCACCGAGCTGCCTAGGCTTTTACCGTAGCGCTGACGGATTTCTGTCTCTTCATCGGTTTTTGGATCATCTGGGAAATCAGGTATCGCATAGCCTTTGTCTTGTAACTCTTTAATACAGGCTTTTAGCTGGGGGATAGAGGCACTGACGTTAGGCAGTTTAATAATATTGGTATTAGGATCTTGCGTTAGTCGACCAAGCTCAGCGAGGTTATCAGGAACGCGTTGTTCTTCGTTTAAGTACTCAGGGAATTCAGCCAGCACGCGAGCTGCAACAGAGATATCAGTGCTTTCAACCTCAATGCCTGCCGTGTGAGTAAAAGCTTTAACAATAGGCAAAAATGAGAGGGTCGCTAGCGCTGGTGCTTCGTCAGTTTTTGTATAAATAATTTTTGACATTAGTAGGACATTCCTTTTGATTGTAATTAATAATAAGGCACAAATATAATTTAATAATGCTATACAGCCCTTATGTAGTAATGGGCCATGCGGTTAGACTAAATAGCTTATAGCTGTTTTTTTATAGGCAGTCTCTTGAAGACTTTCGAGTCTACTTAGAGTTTTTCTTTCGTTAAGAAGGCAATTTGACTGTCTTGTCTGAACTGCCTGAAAGTGAATGGCGGACGCCACATTATAGTTAACTAATTATAAATCAGCTGCGATGTCAATCTCGCATAATGAACTAAGTGTAGCGTTTTCGCTTGTTTCTAATATATCTGAATTACATTAAGCTATTAAGAGCCTTATTCTACCAGTCATCTGATAAAATTTCATCCTTTCTATACAAACGCTATTCTTTAATATAAATAATAAAGCGCATAGTCACATTGTAGATACAAGTAACAGACAAGCCGCCTCTAATGCTATTTTAAAAAATTAATCAATCATAAAAAGTGATCTATATTCCTGTAGATAGCTTTTTTTATGGTTGATTTATAACTATTTAGAAATCGTTTTTATCTATTTTGCTCATTTAGTCTGCAAATTGTGACAGCATATAAGTAGAATTTTGCTAGGCTAAGCGTATACAAAAATAAAAAGTGAGCATTATGAGTTTACAGTACGCACTACTTGGCGATATGAGCTGGCAGAATCGAGCAGAGTGGCAAATACCAGACACCCCTTTTATGTCATTCGCTTTTTGGCAGGCGCTCAGTGACACCGGAGCGATTGGCGAGCAGGCGGGCTGGTTGCCTATTTATGTGTTGATATATCGAGTAGAGGATTCTAGTAGCACAGCGATAACAGATTCTTTAACAGCATCATTGGCACCATTGTCATCATCGCCATTAGATATATCAGAGCCGATTGCAGTGATGCCAGTATTTGTAAAGGGTCATCATCAAGGCGAGTTTGTATTTGATCATGCGTGGGCGCAGGCATATGCACAGTATGGTCTCGACTATTATCCTCGGCTAGTCACTAGTGCACCTTATACCCCAGTCACTGGCGAGCGTTTATGGTTGGCGCGTGGCGAAAAACTGAATGCTGAGATTGTGCAAACTGCGATTGCAGGAGTAGATGATATTGCTCAGCAAGTTGGTGCGTCAGGTTGGCATGGACTGTTTGTCACGCCTGAGTTTGCTGCTATCGCAACCACGTTAATGCCCGTTGATACCGATATCAATCTTGGTATTGAAGCCCAAAATCCTGCTTTTGATTCGACATTTGCTTATACGCCGATACTTGAGCGCCAAGGCTGCCAGTTTTTATGGCAAAATAAAAATCTCAGTCATAATGATGAACCATTTACTGACTTCGAAGGATTTTTAGCGACGCTCAGAGCCAAAAAGCGTAAAACCATTCGTGCTGAGCGACGAAAAGTCGCTGAGCAAGGTATCACTTGCCAGCGAAAATGCGGTGATGAGATTACTGAGGCAGACTGGAAAACGTTTTATCATTGTTATGTGATGACCTATGCGATACGTGGACAACAGCCGTATTTAACCATGGATTTTTTTAAAGCACTGGCGAATGGTATGGCTGAGCACCTAATGTTGGCACAAGCCGTTGACGTAAATGGTGAAATTATCGCTAGTAGTTTGTTTTTATATGATAAACCCGATAGTAAAAATGCGACTTTATACGGTCGTTATTGGGGTGCGCTTGGCGAGTATGATAGCCTGCACTTTGAGCTGTGTTATTATCAAGGTATTGAGTTTGCGATCGAGCAAGGCTTAATTTATTTTGACCCCGGTACACAAGGCGAGCATAAACTGATTCGTGGCTTTGTCCCTACTAAAACGCACTCCTTACATCGCATTTATGATTCGCGTTTTGTACCAGCGATTGGCGATTTTTGTAAAAAAGATCGTCTACATATGGCGCAGTATCGAGAGCAGGCATTTGAGGCTTTGCCATTTAATATTGATAATATGCCAATGTTTGATAGTGCTAATGTTTGATAGTACTAATGTTTGATAGTACTAATGTTTGATATAGTTCATACACTTTTAAAAGAATACAGCGTTGCTGGAATGAATTTTTCGAAGCCTCTGGAGTGCAAAGCACACAGCAAGCGAGGAAATTTTATACCAGCAAAGCACTGTTTGACTTGTATCTTTTTTATTTAGACCTGACTATAGCAATGATTAATCTTCTTTCTTCTTTAACAAGCTTCTATTTAATAAGCGCCTATTAGCCATAAACTATGACCAGTACTCTTTCTTGTATTACCAATTCATCACCTCCGGCTGAGCTATTATCTTGGCTAAATACCGAAGGCTCTCTTACTGCCTTGCTAGAGGAAAAAGCAGGGCAGCCGCTACGCGTAGAACGCAGCTTTGAGGGTTATCGATTATTGTCTTTAATACAAAAAAAGCAATTAGGGCTGCAAGGTGCGGCGTTGAGTCGTCCATTATTAGCGTGGGTACGTGAGGCGCAGCTATACGGTAATGATGAGCTGCCATGGGTGCAAGCTCAAAGTATTTTTCCGTTATCAAGTTTGCAGGGTCGCGCGCGCCGTCTTCAACAGTTAAAAAGCACACCGATTGGCTATGTATTGTTTAAGCGCAGTCGCACCTTACCCAATCAACGCTTTATCGAACATACAACAGATGGCTGGCAACGGCAGACGCTTTATGATTGGTATGGGCGCAAATTACTGATTAGTGAGACGTTTTTGCCGCAATTCTGTCAAACACAGTTGGACCTTTAAATGCTTCATTAGCAAAATAAAATGATCGACCAATTGGTCAACTATTATTTCACTCTTTATTATTAAGAGGTTTTTAGTTAATAAATGTCTTATAACTTCATAATTTGTATTTGGGTTATGTATTCGCAAAATACTGATTGATATGTATTTATAAGAAATAAATATCACCATGTAGGCTACTCAATATAAGGTGAGATTTTTTTGCGGTCGTAACATAAATTTTCATGTTACACTTAAACTTTAGCGATGATATCGATGCAAGCGCGTATCGAATTTATTGTTAAATCTGACAAGCTAATAACAAGCACACTACTTTTGCTTGCCTACTTCAAACTTCTTTTGTTACTTACTTCTTTTCAATGAAAGTTACTACTAACGACAGTCACAACTTAGGATTTTACTATGTTTAAAGATATTTCTATCAAAGATTTTGATCCCGTACTTGCTGAAGCCATGGCTGCTGAAAGCGTTCGTCAAGAAAACCATATTGAGCTTATCGCTTCAGAGAACTACTGCTCACAAGCGGTTATGGAAGCGCAAGGTACCGACCTGACCAATAAATACGCTGAAGGCTATCCTGGTAAGCGTTATTATGGTGGTTGTGAGCACGTCGACGTCGTTGAACAATTGGCCATTGACCGTGCAAAAGAGCTATTCGGTGCCGAGTATGTCAACGTCCAGCCGCATTCTGGTAGCCAAGCAAACTCTGCTGTTTTCTTAGCATTGTTAGATGCCAATGATACGGTTCTTGGTATGAGCTTAGACGCGGGTGGTCACTTGACGCATGGCGCGCATATCAATTTCTCAGGTTTGAACTACAACGCTGTACAGTATGGCTTGGTTGAAGAAACTGGTCTTATCGATTATGACGAAGTTGAGCGTTTGGCAAAAGAGCACAAACCTAAAATGATCATCGCTGGTTTTTCAGCGTATTCACAAGTGGTCGATTGGGCGCGTTTCCGTGAGATCTCTGATGAAGTTGGCGCTTATTTGTTAGTTGACATGGCACACGTTGCTGGTCTAGTTGCTGGCGGTGTTTATCCAAACCCAGTACCTTTTGCGGATGTGGTCACTACCACAACGCACAAAACCTTACGTGGCCCACGCTCAGGTATGATCCTTGCTCGTGATGAGAAGCTGGCGAAAAAGCTAAACTCAGCGGTATTCCCAGGCAACCAAGGTGGTCCATTGATGCACGTTATCGCTGCCAAAGCGGTATCATTCAAAGAAGCATTAGAAGACAACTTCAAAACTTATCAGCAGCAAGTGGTTAAAAACGCCCAAGCAATGGCGAAAGTAATCATCGACCGTGGCTATGAAATCATCTCTGGTGGTACTGAAAACCATCTGATGCTGATCAGCTTAGTGAAGCAAGAAATGACGGGTAAAGAAGCGGACAAATGGCTTGGCGATGCGCACATTACTGTGAATAAAAACGCCGTTCCAAACGATCCTAAATCTCCGTTTGTGACTTCAGGCGTGCGTATTGGTACACCAGCGATTACTACTCGTGGCTTCAATGAAGCGCAAGCCGCTGAATTGGCTGGTTGGATTTGTGATGTACTAGACAGCCGAGGCGATGAAACAGTCACCGCTGAAGTACGTGGCAAAGTAGAAGCTATCTGTAAAGAGCTTCCTGTATATGCTAAAAACCAGTAATTTTTAATCTGCTCTTATTAAGAGTTGAATAAAACAAAAAACCGCTTAGCTTAATGGTTAGGCGGTTTTTTTGTGAGTAATATAATGATAGATTGGTATAGGTTATGGATTACAAGCTAAATCTTCAATAGACAGCCGTTAAAGAGTAATAAAAATGACAGACTATGATATAGATGAATTACTCGAGCAGTTAGGGCAGCATCCTGATGATGATAATTTATTAGCGATAATTGCGCTTTACTATATCGAAAATCCAGAGGGTGATAAGGACTTAGAGTATTTAGAAAAAGCTTACCAAACTAATCCTTCGATAGAAAATACCCATAATTTAGCATTTCAACTAAATCGAGAGTACTGGAGTGAAGAAAAGAGGGGTATAGAATTACAAAAACAGGCTCTTCTTCTGCAACCACAGTCTTATTATCCATATGCGAGCTATGCTCAAATGCTCAGCTTTGATGTTGGGTTAACAGACGATAGCTTTGCTTTTAAGTCTGTCGAGCACTATCAGGAAGTTATAAAGTACTGTTTGATAGCTATGGATAAGTATTCTAATGCGCCACTCAAACATCGTCAGTTGTACCCACTAATTCCTATCGGTTTATATAACAATATTGCATGTAGCTGTACTATGTTGGATGACTATGATCGAGCGCTTAGTTATTTTTTACAGTGTATACAATTATTAGAAAATCTGAATAGCTATGATTTTGGAGCAGCAATATCGCAAGCTATATTAGATGATGAAAAATATAAGCTTTTACTCAATCAAACTCGACTGTATATTTTGATAGGAAATAGGCAACAAGCATTAATGCTATTAAGTCAATTACAGAAAAACACCCAGTGTGATAACTTAGATATTGCTAACCTTTATGCAAGAATAGGCGAATATGAGCTGGCAAGTGAAATGGTTTCAGATAATTATATATAGTCAGTCTTTTATAAATAAGATACAATTGTTTTAAAACAGGCGAAATGGTATAAGAATATATGACCTATTCAGCAGACTTCCGAGCGCAAGTGATCAAAAGTGTTAAAAATAAAGACATGAGTATTCGTGAAGCGTGTACTTTCTACAATATTAGTAAAACCGCATTACAGCGCTGGCTGAAAAACCCAAACATCAAACAAACTCGGAAGAAACCACCCAGTAAAATACCGAATGACGCACTATTAAAAGATGTTGAACAGTATCCAGACGATTATATGTACGAGAGAGCACAGCGTTTAAATTGTAGCAAATCAGGTATTGAGATTGCCTTAAAGCGCCTTGGTATCAGTCAAAAAAAAGACCTTAGGACATCCAAAAGCATGTCCAATCAAAAGAGCGGAATATCAGAGTAAGCTTGATCGTTTTATGAAGCAAGGCTATCCCATCATTTTCATGGATGAAAGCGGCTTTGAGGCTGAAACTATTCGCCCTTACGGCTATGCACCAATAGGAAAACCTTGCATTGATCGCTACAACTGGCAAGCAAAAAAGCGTACTAATGTCATTGGTGCCTTATATGAAAAGATGCTATTTGCCCTGGATTACTTTGAGCAGAATATCAATAGCCGTATATTCTATGACTGGTGCAAGTTCACGCTTATTCCAAGCCTTAAAACGAAGTGTGTGATCGTTATGGATAATGCTCGTTTTCATAAGAATAAGCGTATTCAAAAACTACTGAACAGACATGGCCATCGTATTTTGTGGCTGCCACCCTATAGTCCTGACCTAAATCCCATTGAAAAGAAGTGGGCACAAGCTAAGTTTCTACGACAAGGGTGGATGGAGAATAATCTACCTAAACTGTTTCGTGATATGGGATGTATCTCTTTTATTATGGATTAACTATAGATGATTCATGGGAATGGATATGGTATGCCATCTACCAAGCTGATCAAGATAAATGGCATAGGATGAAACAAGTTACGCTTGAAAACGAAGTCAAATCGTTGGCTGAATCTCAAGCTGAGGCTGAAAATTATCGAGTAGCAAATGAGCTAGATTTACTTGAACAAGAAAATGAAGCTATAGAACATACAAAAAATGTCATTAGTAATATAAGAGTTAGGCTAAAAGCTGATAGTTATCATAAGCCTGACGATAGTATAAAAAAAGAATTCCTTAGAACATTTTTTGGCTGTTTATTGTTTGGTTGTCATGTACATGGTAATTTAATGGACGATACTATGGCAATGAGTGCACAAGAATAATCGAGTATTAAAAAAGGCTGAGCTACATTATCGTAGTCCAGCCTTATTCATTTTAGTCTAATTACGTTGCATTAATAGCTTAGAACGGTATCTTAGTAAATATCTGCAATACCGTCGCGTTAACGATATCGACAAAGAAAGCACCAACCATCGGTACAATCAAAAATGCCTTTGGTGACGGCAAATAGCGATCAGTAACTGCCTGCATATTAGCAATAGCAGTTGGCGTTGCGCCCATACCAAAACCAGAATGTCCGGCTGCCAAAACGGCGGCATCATAATCTTTGCCCATGATTCTAAAGGTGACAAAATAAGCATAAGCAATCATGACGGCAGTTTGCACAAGTAAGATTATCAAGACCGGTCCTGCCAAATCTGTTAACTCCCATAGTTTTAAGGATAACAGTGCCATGGCTAAAAATAGGCTTAACGAAGCATTACCAATCACATCAATCGCGCGGTCAAACATATCAAAGTTAAAGACCATGGTCAGCGCATTACGAATAATCACGCCGCCTGCCAATGCCCAAACGAAGGTTGGCAACTCAAATGCCGTGCCCTCTGCAACGATGGTCATCAAATCGGCAAACGCTAAAGCGCCTGCAAATAATGCCAGACTTTCAATGGTAGAAGAAGCGGTAATCAGACGAATGTTATCCGGCTTTTCAAACATCTCTTCATGTCTGTCATCACTATCTTCGGTGTGTTTGGTACTGTATAAAGACTGCTGACCAGCAAGCTTTTCAACGTCACTTTGATTTGGATTTATGGGTGCTGGCTTAATGCCCATTTTATTGATCAATCTGCGTGCAACAGGACCACCAACCAGACCGCCTGCAACCAAACCATAAGTAGCAACGGCAATACCGAGGGTTGTGGCGCCAACCACACCGTATTGTTCTTCTAACACAACACCCCATGCCCCTGCAGTACCATGCCCGCCTGTTAGAGCGATAGAACCTGTGACCAAACCGAGCAGTGGATCAAGCCCAAGTGCGCTTGCCATTGCCACCCCAACCACATCCTGTAAAACAATAAAAACAGATACAACGATGGTAAAAATGAGTAACGGTGAGCCACCTGCTTTAAGGCGTCCAAAATCGGCACTCAGACCAATTGAGGCAAAAAACATCAGCATAGTCGCTGTTTGTAGACCTTGGTGAAAGTTAAAAGTATAACCCCATAGCAAATTAAGCGCATATACGATTGCGGCAGCAACTAGACCACCCGCGACAGGCTCTGGAATATTAAAATCTTCCAAGAACTTAATTTTCTTAACCAAGAAGCGCCCAAGTAACAGCACTAGTGTTGCAAATATTAGCGTGTAATATCCATTTAGTGTAACTTCCATAAGTTAATCCTTTCTATAAATATAACTCTATAAATTAACCTGAATTCGGGATAAATCTGTTTTTATCTCGAATTTAGATTCCTGTGATATTAGCGACTAAAATCAGTCGTTTGATGCCACAATAATCCATAATTGTGGTTTGCCAAAATCGTTATAGGCGTCCTCAACGATGCGTTTAAAGACATTAAAGTCCTCAGTATTTATTTTTTCCACCTCATTTACGTAAATCTTTAGGTATTTTATATCGCTATCAGTCAAACAGTCCCAAGCACTGTCCCAGTTATGCGAAAAATAACTGGGGAAACTACCTACTTTTGCTAAGCTAGTCAATAGAGTTTCTTTATTTAAGACGTCGCCAATAGGAATGTTAATCGCTTGTTCAGGAATACTGCCAATAAGGGCAGAGCTGTTTTGATTAATGTAATAAATCGCTTGGCTCATATCAGTTTACCTCCAGTTTTTTGAAGCTATCATAATGATCGATAGTCAAATAATAAATGGTCGGTGGATAACCGCCGGTGACAATGCGTCTGGCGCCGCGGTGAGAAACACCTGGCGTGGGTACGGTATATTCGCGATAGTAGCCTTGTGACTGCGTAGGCAAGCTGCCTTCTCGATTATAAAACGTCGTGCCATCTTTATTAGGATAAGGAAAAGGACCACCTTGCTGAATCAGCGCAATGGTTCGATCTATCTGCACATCACCGGTGATAGCAGTTGCGTTTGAGGTGCTGGCTGATTCAGAGGAAGTCTGCGATATCGTATCCGGTTGCGTACTATCTGCAAAAAGACTGGATTTTAAATCTGCAAAGAAGTAAACCGCGACAGCAATAATGGCGATCAAACTAAATAGGGTAGATAGAGAGCTTTTTTTAGGTTGATTGTTACGATGGTTTTTTATTTTATGATTTGTCTGAGTACTCTTGGAGTCATTTCGACCAGTATTTTTTGCACGGCGATGAGCTGAATTTGGCACTGAACTTTTTGAATCTGCGGTTTCTAATATGCTCAACTCATTAGAGGTGACTTCAGTGGCTCTCAATTGGTTTTTAGCGTTTCGTTCACTATTAAAATAAACGCGTTGCCCTTCGCTGATTGGCTGTGATAACCGCACTGTACTCACATGAAAAAACACATCTTCACTTTGATTATCGACATTGATAAAGCCATAGCCTTTATCTGAATTCCAATGCTTAATCGTGCCACTTTGCATGGGCGTATCATCCTGTCGATAAAGTTTTTGCAGATAAAATAATGCTTATATGTCATATATAACATATTTATTAAAAATAAAAAAACGCCAGCAATTAAGCTGACGTTATGTAACAATTATACTGCAGACAGGCCTACAAATTGTATTGAAGACGTAATAATTTAAGCGCGCGTTTCACCATGTCCATAAACAATCCACTTTTGTGACGTTAGACCTTCGAGTCCAACGGGTCCACGCGCGTGAATCTTGTCGGTTGAGATGCCAATCTCAGCGCCAAGACCATACTCGAAACCATCTGCAAAACGGCTAGAGGCATTAATCATGACGCTTGCTGAGTCAACTTCGCGGATAAAGCGTTGCGACTTGGTATAATTATCAGTAATGATGACGTCGGTATGATGACTGCCATGGGTATTGATATGTTCAATCGCTTCATCAATGCCGGATAGGATTTTAATCGCTAAGATAGGAGCGAGATATTCGGTATCCCAGTCCTCGCTTGTTGCGGCTGATAAATGACCTTTAAGGCTGGCATTATCATTTAAAATAGCTTGCGCTTTATCATCAAGACGCAGTTGCATGGCATCATCAGCTTTTACGATTGCTTCAGCAATTTTTGGTAATAGCTCATTGGCAACGGATTCATCAACCAATAGGGTTTCCATGGTATTACAAGTGCCGTAGCGATGGGTTTTAGCATTAACGCTTACTTTAATGGCAATTTCAGCATCCGCATCGCTATCGATAAAGGTATGACAATTACCGTCTAGGTGTTTGATCACGGGGACGCGAGCATCACGGCTAATACGCTCAATCAAGCCTTTACCGCCACGTGGTACGATGACATCGACATAGTCAGTCATAGTAATAAGCTCACCGACGGCAGCGCGGTCGGTGGTTTCTAGCACTTGGACACTATGCCCAGACATAGCGACTTTCTGTAACCCTTTTAAGATGCACTTAGCAATCGCTTGATTGGATTCAAATGCCTCAGAACCACCACGCAGGATAATAGCGTTACCTGACTTTAGTGCCAAAGAGGCAGCCTCTAAAGTCACGTTCGGACGCGATTCATAAATCATACCAACCACACCAAGTGGCACGCGCATTTTTCCTAGATGAATACCAGATGGCTGATAAGTCATGTCTGTGACTTCACCAATAGGGTCTGGCAGCGCCGCGACGTCTTTTAAACCTTGTAGCATAGCGTCGAAGCGAGCATCATTGAGCTCTAAGCGATCAAGCAGAGCGGCGTCTAAATTGTTCTTTTGCCCGTTATCCATGTCGATTTTATTGGCGGCTAAAATATCTTGTTTGGCATCTTTTAGCGTTTCATGAATCGCCATAAGTGCTGAGTTTTTATCGCCAGTATTAGCAGCAGCGAGTGCCCTTGATGCCGCGCGCGCTTGCTTACCGACCGTTTGCATATAAGCGGTAATATCTGTGGTATTCGATTGACTCATAAATCTTATTCCTTATATTTATAAATTAGCGGTTTGTAGACCCGTAATGATAGACCCTAGATTTTTATAAAATTGTCGAAAATAAATAAAAGCAGCTAAAATAGCTGTAAAAGTAACTAAAAAGGCAGTAAAGCTGCCAAATATCATCAATAATCTACAAAGATATGGTTTTCAGCACCCTTATGGCGCTCTGCTATTTAACATAGAGGAGATTACGACGATAGTAAAGTCGATTTTGTGAACAAAGACTGTTTCTGCAAGCGTTGCAGTGTCTTTTTACGACGTTATTTTTTTATGCTTAATTCTATATATTTAGTCTTGTCCATTTAATGAGATAGCCGCTATTTTAAGACCAGTTTATTGTTACGTATTTTTAACAGAAGTCCGCTGTAATTGCTAAGGTAGTGGCTATCAATCGTGAGTATAGTAAGTCATAAGCGGTTACGTGGTTTTTCAGCAATTTCTAAGTAATTGTTAATAATAATGCTTAAATGCTCAATACTAAAAATGGAGAATAAAAATGGCAATTGACAATAATCAGGTTCAAAAAGCTGGCATGTATAAAAGCTGGCTGACTGTGGGATTGGTAGCAGTGGCATTAACGGTAAGCGCCTGCGGTAAAAAAGAAGAGGCTCCTATAGAAGCTGCACCAGCAGTCGATGCACAGACTGCGGTAGAAGAGGAGGCGACGGGCGTTGCCACTGCAGGCAGCTCTGATGATATTGCTGTTGCAAGTGCCGATGCCAATGCTAATGATGGTATGGTCGTCGGTAGTAATGATGATGTTGCCGTGGCGACTGCTGATGATGCAGAAATAATGGATGGTAGTGAGAGCGAAGAGCATATTTCAACTTACTAATTCAGTAGATAAAACAGCGCTAACAGTATTAAGATGATAAAATGAGGCCTATAACTGATTGCGCGTTATGGGCTTTATTTTATAGAGGCTATTTTAACGCCCAAAATCTGAAGATCAGCAGCTATAGATCTTGCCTTTTTTCTACCTCTCTTTTTTATTCACATTTTCACTCATATTTATTGGAAGTCTGCTAAACCATGCTTGATACTGCAAAGAATCCGACTCGGCCTATCGCCTTAGATTTACAAGACCTCCATAAAAGCTTCGGCTCATTGGATGTGCTAAAAGGGGTGTCTCTCACCGCCTATGATGGCGACGTCATCTCTATTTTAGGCTCGTCCGGCTCAGGTAAGTCGACCCTGCTGCGCTGTATCAATTTGCTTGAAAAGCCCAATCAGGGTCGCATCATCATCGGTAATGATGAGCTGATGCTAAAGCCTGCTAAGTCAGGCGAGCTGCAAGCGGCTGATATCAAGCAGTTAGAAAGCTTGCGCGCGCGCGTGGGTTTCGTATTCCAAAATTTTAATCTATGGCCGCACAAAACGATTATACAAAATATAATCGAAGGGCCAATGCAAGTTTTAAAAATAAAAAAAGACCAAGCCATTAGCGATGCTGAAAAACTGCTCGATAAGGTTGGTCTGCTCGATAAAAAAGATGCGTATCCTGCAAACCTATCCGGTGGTCAGCGCCAACGTGTCGCTATCGCCCGCGCCCTCGCGATGCAGCCTCAGGTTCTATTGTTTGATGAGCCAACTTCTGCATTAGATCCGGAGCTGGTCAATGAAGTGCTTGCCGTCATGCGAGAGCTGGCAGCAGAGGGACGCACTATGCTGATTGTGACCCACGAGATGCGTTTTGCTCGTGAAGTTTCGAGCAAGGTTGTGTTCTTACATCAAGGTATTGTTGAAGAGATTGGTACCCCTGAACAAGTCTTTGATAATCCTAAATCTGAGCGTGTCAAAGATTTTATGGCATCGCATCGTCAAAACTAATCATTGTCAAAACTAAGCATCGTCAAAATTAGAAAACGAACTTTATCTTATGTGATGACAGCTTTACCGTTGTTACAGTCACTGTAGCGACATTTGAGAGACCAAGATTACGCCTGAGTAACTCTGTTAGTAGTTTTATTACCCTATAATCACAGCCGGTAGGCAAAACGTTTGTTTTTGATATTTTACTCAGGTATTATCAAAAGGTTTATAGGCAGTTGCTAATGGCGTCTGCCTCTATATTCTATTACCTGAGTGACTCATCGGACAGGGATGTCAGAGCACAAAATATCAGACCTTTATACTAAAAAATCCATCAGAATTTAAGGAACACATGATGTCGAATTCTCGCCTATTATGGTCGTCGATGACCGTCACCGCCGCGCTAATGCTTGGTGCTTGTAGTCAGCCTGCCAATGAAGCCACTGATACCAATGCTGATGCACCCGCAGCAGGAACAGCTGGCAAGACCATTCGTATCGCCACCGAGGGCGCTTATCCTCCCTTTAACTATACCAATGCCGATGGCAGTTTGGCGGGTTTCGATATCGACGTTGCCAATGCTTTATGTGAGCAGATGCAAGCCAAATGTGAAATAGTCGCCCAAGAGTGGGACGGTATTATTCCAGGTTTACTGGCACAAAAGTACGATGCGGTGATTGCTGGTATGTCTATCACTACCGAACGTCAAGAAAAAGTTGATTTCAGCGAGCCTTACTTTGCCAACACGATGGTATGGCTGACCGATACCAAAGGCAGCTTTGATCCTAAATCAATCAATAACCTGACGCTTGGTGGTCAACGCTCAACGACGCCTGGCGCTTATTTGCAAGACAATTATGAAGGCAAAGACGGCAATACCGTTCAGCTATATGATAATTATGACAATGCTTATTTAGACCTAAAATCTGGTCGTAGTGATGCGGTGTTAGCTGAAAAAGTGTCAGCCAAATCATGGTTAGCAGACAACCCACAAGGCTTCGGTATCGTTGGTGATGAAATTGATAATGACGATAATATTGCCATTGCTGTCCGTAAAGGTGATGCAATTAAAGAAGACTTTAATAAAGCGCTTAGCGAAATCCGTAGTAATGGTGAGCTTGCACGTCTTGAACAGCAAAACTTTGGTCAATAAGCTTTGATTGCTAACCTTGAATCCATGGCTTTAATCAATGCTCATCATTAATAGCGTTGATGAATAGCGTTGCTAAGCAGCCTTTAATTCATAAATGGCGGATTAATACACGGCTGATAAATATATTAAGGAATAATAAATATGATCATTTCAATGACATCATCGATAACTAAAAAAGCCTTGTGGTTAGCGCCATTTAGCGCAGCAATGCTTATGCTGGCAGGCTGTAATAATAGCTCAGCACCCGTAGACAGTACCGAAACGGATGCTGCTACTGATGCGCCTTTGAACATAAAAATCGCGACAGAATCAAGCTATAAGCCTTTTAGCTATACTGATGCTGATGGCAAACTGATCGGCTACGAGATTGAGCTGGTCGATGCTTTATGTACACAAATGAAAGCGAAATGTGAAGTTATCTCTCAAGATTGGGATGGTTTGATTCCAGGACTGAATGCGCAGAAGTTTGATGCTGCTATTGCGGGTATGTCTATTACGCCTGAACGTAAAGAAGTCGTCGAATTTAGCGACCCTTATTTTCATACGGGCATCATCTTAATCGGTAAAAAAGGGGATGATGTCAATGTAGAAGCATTAAAAGGTCAGCCCATTGCTTCACAGCGCTCAACGGTTGCCTCGCAGTATCTACAAGAAAAACATGCTGATGCTGATATTAAGCTTTATGACACTCAAGACAATGCTTATTTAGATCTAACGTCAGGTCGTGTTCGGGCGATGATGTCTGATAAAGTGACGGGGATCGATTGGCTAAAAACCGAAGCTGGTAAAGACTATGAAGTTAAAGGTCAAGAAATCAGTACCAGCGAAGATGCCATGGGAATAGCCTTCCGTAAAGGTGATCCATTAGTCGCTAAATTTAATAAAGCTTTGGCTGAGCTAAAAGATAACGGTACTTATGACCAAATTACGGGTAGTTACTTTGGAACCAGCTCAACCGCTGCTGTGCAAAAAGCAGGCGTGACGAGTGGCGTTAAAGAAGTAGTGGTCGTTGATGATGCTAATACTGCTGACGCTGTGATTGCCAAAGAAGAGCAAGCAGAAGCAGCGACGAACTAATACTGTTTTTGGTTAATGATTATTTTAGCCAATACGTATTTTAACCACTGCCTATTAGTATTTTACTTAGCAATCAAATCAAGGATGATTATGAGCAACCATTTTGTCCCAGTTGCAGTTTCAGGTTCAATGACCAGCACCTCTGCTACTATGTTGGTAGCAGGTAAGCATTTCTCAAAGCCGATGCTAGCAATGGCTGCGCTCTTAGCCTTAGTTGGTTGTAGCAATGGTCAAAATGAGTCTAACGTTAGTGTCAGCTCAGATGCTGCTGAAACTGCTAAAGCAAAAGCAGCTTCAACAGATGATAATGTACTGCGTATTGGTACCGAAGGGGCTTACGCGCCTTTTAACTATACCAATGCAGATGGGACATTGGGTGGCTTTGATATTGAGATAGCCAATGCTATCTGTGCGGATATGAAAATGACTTGTGACATCATGGCGCAAGATTGGGACGGTATTATCCCCGGTCTGAAGGCTGGTAAATATGATGCCATTGTTGCAGCGATGTCAGTCACTCCTGAGCGCGCGCAACAGGTTGCCTTTACTGATGCCTACTTTAGCAATGCACTGGTTTTTTTAGCCAAAAAAGACAGTGCCTTTGATCCAACCAATAGCAGCGATATCGATTCTCACTCTATTGCCGCGCAGCGTTCAACCATCTCTTCGCAGTGGTTAGAAAAAGCTTATCCAAAAGCCGATATGAAGCTATATGATACTTTGAGTAATGCTTTTTTAGATTTGGGTGCTGGTCGCGTCGATGCCATGATATCTGACAAACTGCCAGCGATAGAGTGGCTCAGCTCACCATCAGGTAGTAATTATGCGCTAAAAGGCGAAGAGATTGATATCAATGATAACTTTGCTATCGCTGTACGCCCAGGTGATGAATTACGAGCAAAAATTAATACATCATTGGCCAATATAAAAGCCAATGGCACTTACGATAAAATCAATCAAAAGTACTTTGCTGTGCCCGCATCTGCTACGAGTACTGTGGCAAATACAAATACAAATACTACAAGCAATACTGTGAAAACCTCTGAGCAAGCAGTGGCAGATAGCAGCGCTCAATAGCAGCTAAATAAAATGGTATGAATAATGAGAAGGACATCACTTAAATAGCGATGTCTTTTTTTATTTTTTGCTGAAGTTTTTACTGTAACGCTACTATTTTAGGTGTCACTGACTGTCAAATTTAGTCAGGTTTAGCTGTTTTATTTGCTATTTAACAGTATAAGTGTCTATTTAGGCACGGCTTTTACGCGTCAGTATTAACATAGCGGCGGACGAATATGATAAAATCGGCGCTCATTTCTACTGCGTCAATTACCGCGGCAATAATCGTATGAATCTAGCGTCAATCTATGACGCAAGCGATCAATATCTATTTGGTCTAAAATACGCTTATTAGCAGCGCTCAGCCATTGATGCTGATTCTTTTAACTCATATTTTGCAACTTGCTAATATAAAGAGACTGAGTGGATAATTGTGTTTGATTTACAAGGATTTGGCGCGCTTTTATTAAGCGGCGCTACCGTCACCATACAGCTTGCCGTGACCAGCTTGGTCATCGGTATGGCTTTAGGTTTGCTCGGTGCCACAGCGAAGCTGTCTAATATTTGGCTGCTGCGTAAGCTTGCGACTGTCTATACCGCCACGATGCGCGGTATTCCTGAGCTGTTATTGGTACTGTTTATCTATTATGGTGGCTCTATATTACTGATGAGCATCCTCAAAAAGTTCGGCTATAACGACTATGTCGAGATTAGTGCTTTTTGGGGCGGTGTGATGGCGTTGTCTATCGCTTTTGGTGCTTATGCGACTGAAATTTTTCGCATGTCGATTCAAGAGATTCCGATAGGACAACGTGAAGCTGCACAAGCGATAGGTATGCGTCCTTTTCAGACCTTTTATCGTATTACCTTACCACAAGTATGGCAGATCGCTTTGCCAGGATTGGGAAATTTATTTTTAGTATTGCTCAAAGACACGGCATTGGTTTCAGTCGTTGGTCTCAAAGATATCATGTATCAGTCCTCGCGCGCGGCGCAGTCAACACAGCAGCCATTTACCTTTTATATGGCGGCGGCGATTATTTATTTGGGTCTGACCATGCTGATTACTGGCTTTATGATGTGGCTTGAATGGCGTGCCAATCCGGCGGCGCGTTATGCTAAAAATCTGAGCCGTCAAACCACTCACCGTCAATCGACCATAGGATAAAAGGGAGAGATACTATGGATTGGAATTGGCAGGTCATTTTTGATCATATTCCTGATTTACTCGGTGGTGCAGTATTGACTGTACAGCTGGTTGTGATATCAGGTGTTATCGGACTGTTTTTTGGTTTGGTTTTGGCACTGTTACGGTTGTCCAAAAACTGGATGGTACAGATATTACCATTTTTATATATTTTCTTTTTCCGTGGCACACCACTACTGGTACAGATATTTTTGATTTATTACGGTCTTGGGCAGTTTGAAGCGGTACGTGAGTCGTTCCTATGGGAGCCAGTACTGAGTCAAGCGTATTGGTGCGCTATTATCGCCTTTACCTTAAATACCAGTGCTTATTTGGCAGAGATTATTCGCGGGGCTATCCAAAATATTCCAGTGGGTGAGCTCGAAGCTGCCGATGCGATTGGGATGTCAAAATGGCAAAAACTGACGCGTATTACTTTACCGCGTGCTTTTGGTATCGTGATTCCAGCCTACAGTAATGAAGTTATCTTTATGCTAAAGGGCAGTGCGCTGGCTTCAACCATTGCTTTGATGGATATCACTGGCGTCGCTCGTACGATTAGTGCACGGACTTATACCTTGATGGAGCTGTTCTTTGCTGCGGGTATTGTCTATCTCCTATTATCGTGGGTTATCTTATTTAGCTTTAGAATGTTTGAAAAAAGAATGAATCGTCACACAAGCTATGTGCCACCAGATGTGCTAACTAAGACAATTCCTTAATTATTTGGCATTGAGATGGCTATAGATAGTGCTGCCTCTATTCCCAATAAAAATATCCATAATTTGCTGTGAGAGCCTAATATGAGCCAATCACCACATATGTCGTTAGCGAATGCTATTGCTGCTGGTGTCAATGACGATAAAGCTATTACAAACGTTGATGAGCGCTTACGTGCGCCTATTGGCAAGATCGTTTGCGTTGGTCGCAACTATGCCGCTCATGCTCGTGAATTGGGCAATGAAGTGCCAACAGCGCCGATGTTGTTTATGAAACCAACCTCTGCGGTCGTTTCTATGCGTCATGGCGTTGTGCGCCCAAACCCAGAAATTTTTGGTGAGACGCATTATGAAGCCGAGCTGTGTATTCAGCTGTCAGCGGATTTGTCTGCGGCAACGATTGAACAAGCACAACAAGCAATCGGTGGCGTGACGCTAGGATTGGATTTAACCTTGCGCGAGCTACAAACCAAGCTAAAAGAAAAGGGTCATCCATGGGAGCGCGCCAAGTGCTTTGATGGCGCCTGTGTACTTGGTGATTGGCTTGAGCCGCAAGCGTTCGGTGACTTTGGCAATGTCCAATATCAGCTTTATATCAATGATGAGCTAAAGCAAGATGGCGATAGCGCCTTGATGCTATTTCCAGTCTATGAGTTACTGGTCAATATTAGCCATGCTTTTAGTCTGCAAGCTGGTGATGTCATCATGACCGGTACGCCAAGTGGCGTTGGTGTATTGCAGGCAGGTGATGCGCTAACGCTAAAACTCGGCGCGCATGAATGGCAAGCGCGAGTTCGATAAATTTACGGTAGCAGCAGTATGGTTTTAATCTTTAAGTGCATCGACGCTATCAAAAAATCCCAAGTTAATACTTGGGATTTTTTTGTTTTATAAGGTCATCAAACAGGACTGTCATTAGATTATCATCAAATTATCATTTGGATGTCAACGTACTGTCATAAACACTCAGTAGACTTGGGCGTAATTCGTATTTTAATGATTGCAACTATAAGATTGCAATCAACTCTTTTATGCTAATCAAGCCCAACAGCAAGGTGACTGATAATGACATTATTGAATAACAAACAACCACTTGCCCATGAAGTCGTTGAAGATTCCAATCCGACCAACAATATCGATTTTCAAACCATTATTAATCGTCGTTTAAACCGTCGTAGTATCTTAAAAGGTGGCACAGGATTAACGGCAGCGGCGTTTTTTGGCGCGCTACCTTTGGTTGGCTGTAGTGATGACGATGACAGCAGTCCTACCAACAATAACAACAATAATAACGATAATAATGTTGCTATCCCTGCACAAGGTGATCTCAAGCGCCCCGAAACTTTGAAGTTTACAGCAGTGGCGCATTCCACTGCCGAAACGATGAGCGTGGCAGCAGGCTATAAAGCAGAGATTATACTGCCTCTTGGTACGCCGCTGATTTCTGGTATCGATGATTGGAAAGACAATCGAGAGCAGTCAGCAGAATCATTCGAATGGCGAATGGGTGATAACCATGATGGCATGTGGTTCTTTGGCAAAAAGGAAGGTGCCTATGATGCCAAAGCATCAGAAAATGGGCTGCTGGTGATGAATCATGAATATGTAAATAGTAGCGAGCTGAGCCCATTTGGCTATCATGTGGTTCAAGATAATAACGCCGCGCCAATTTATCAAAATCGCCGCCTCGCGAGCGACGTGCGCCGAGAGGTCAATTGCCATGGGGTAGCTGTGGTTGAGATGAGCCGAAGCGCCGATGGCATAGGCTATGAGATGGTACCTAATTCGAAATACAATCGCCGTATCACCAGCAGTACGACCGCACAATTAACTGGGCCAGTTGCCGGTTCTGATTTGGTTAAGACCAAGTTTGATCCGACAGGCTTTCAGACTCGCGGTATCAATAATAACTGCGGTGCAGGCTTGTCACCTTGGGGCACCTATTTGACGACAGAAGAGAATTTCTTAGGTGTATTTGCACGTGGGCAAGATGCCAGTCAATTAAGCGATGGGCATAACTATGGTCGCGAACGCTACGGGGCGACAGAGAATTTCCCTGGTTGGGAGTATTTATGGCATACTCCTGAAGCCAAAGATGCCAAGATAGCAGACGAGTTTTCACGTTGGGATATGACCGCCGTCGGTAATAGTGCTGCTGATGATTATCGTAATGGCTTTAATACCTTTGGTTATATCACCGAGATTGATCCTTTTGATCAAAAATCTATGCCCCAAAAACGCACGGCACTGGGGCGTTTTGCTCATGAAAACTGCGCCTATGCCCCTGTTGAGCAAGGAAAACCCGTGGTATTTTACATGGGGGACGATGCTCGAGGCGAATATATCTATAAGTTTGTTTCCAAAGCCACATGGTCAAATAATGATATCGGTGGTGGGTTAAAAGCGGGCGACAAGTATTTGAATGATGGCACGCTCTATGTTGCCATCTTTAATGAAAATGGTCGTGGCGAATGGAAAGCGCTGATCCATGGTCAAAACGGACTGGATGCCTCCAATACTGTTTTGCCCTTTAATGGACAAGATGAGGTGTTGGTCTTTGCCCGTGCGGCGGCAGATACGGTTGGTGCCACTAAAATGGATCGACCAGAATGGGTGTCGGTTAGCCCTATGACTGGCGATGTGTATGTCACATTGACCAATAATAAATATCGCGGCGTACGTGATGATCAGCCAGTCTCAGCGTCCAATCCGCGCAGTTATGATACTGGTGGCAAAGCGCGCGGCAATGACAATGGTCATATTATTCGCTGGGCGGAAGCAGGTGGCGACCATGCAGCAACGAGTTTTGAATGGGATATTTATTTATTTGCTGCGCCGAGTGATTTGCCAGCAGAAAACTTATCACAATTGAATGATAATAACGATTTTTCTTCACCCGATGGTTTGTACTTCGATCCACGTGGCGTATTGTGGATTCAAACGGATGATGGCGCTTATACCGATACCAGCAGCTGTATGTTGCTGGCGGCGCTACCCGGTAATGTCAGCGATGGCACGCTTACCACGACTTCGGCAGGACAACACACCCGAGTCGGTATGCCTGCTAATAATGACAATATCAAACGTTTCTTTGTCGGTCCTGAAGGCTGCGAAGTCACAGGTATTACCATGACTCCAGACTTTAAAACATTATTTATTAATATTCAGCACCCGGGTAATAATTGGGGCGCTGTTGCCGGAGGCAGTACGCCGCGCTCAGCAACCGTGATGATTACACGCGAGGATGGCGATGTCATACTGGCAGAGTCGTTTGTCTAGTTAAATATTTACATCAGTACGGATATGTCTTAATAAACATAAAAATCCCAAGTCATGGCTTGGGATTTTTATGTTTTGGGCAATAGTCGCTAATGTGCAAGCTTTGATGTTAGAAGATTGAGTACTTCTTTGACAATAAACGTACTTGATGGTTAAATCATCTTCTTCTGTTTGTCGCCTTTACAGGATAATATAGCAAACTCCCTTCATTACTTGATATATGAAAACTATGCGCAGTCCAAAACCTCTAAATTCCATTCATGATTTATTTGCCACGACTCGGCGTCCACCTGGTGCCGATAGCGAATCTGACTTTCAAGGCGATGTCTATGAAGAGTTGGATAAACTTGAGTATATTTATGTGGATGAGCTGAGCGCAGAAAACGTAGATAACAGTGACACTCAGCCGTATCAGCCAATTTCTTTGGTTGATTTTTTTGAAGGCTTGGCTCAACTGGCAACGATGGGTGTGGTTGAGGTTACTGATATTGTAGAGGCTGTCCACCGCGAGATTCTATTGCGTCCTTTAGGGCGTTTTAATGATGGTAATCTTGACCAGTGGCAGCGCGGTATCACCGGACGAATTTATGGCGCAGTACGCAATACGATGCAATTGGTTGGAAATAACATCGCTGTTGGTCTTCGCCTTTATAACAATATTTTGAAGCCAAAAAAAGTACAACCGCTACCGAAAAACTTGCGACGCATGGTCAATATCTTAAATGGGGTGATGGGCGATCATCTGGTCAATCATGACAATCCACTAGCAGTTTCGATGACTTTGTATGATAAGAATAATTATGTGCAAAGCGGTGCATTGTCAGGGCGAGTAATTGTTTTATGCCACGGGCTTTGCATGAGTCACTTAAGCTGGCAGATATCTGGAGAGAATAATCTAGGTAATACGCTAGTCAGCAGCTTGCCAAATTCGACCGTTCTCTATTTAAATTACAATACCGGTCGCCGTATCTCAAGTAACGGACGTAACTTTGCTAAAGTTCTGCAAAACTTAGTTGAAGATAATCCAGACATCAATCAGATTGATCTAATCGGTCATAGTATGGGTGGTTTGGTGAGCCGTAGTGCGCTGTTTTATGGTAAAGAACAGGGTTTTAGCTGGGTAAAACGCGTGGGTAATCTCGTTACTTTAGGCTCGCCGCATCATGGCGCAAGCTTAGAGCGCATTGGTAATTTTGTCCAAGATAAAATCGCGAAGCTGCCATTTGCAGGGTCATTGGCGACATTGGGCGATTTGCGTAGTGCCGGTATTATTGACTTACGTTACGGCAGTATTCGGGATGCTGACTGGAAGTCTTTAGAAGGGCGCAGCGTCCTCCCAGCAGAGTTTCGTCATCCGACGCGTTTG
>NZ_NEXU01000053.1:0-2984 GCF_002224105.1 Psychrobacter sp. DAB_AL32B
AGTGCGACCCGACTCTCGCTTGCGCTATCTGCACTAATGACACCGATCTTCATATCGTCTCCTTACGTCTAATGACTACTTTGTAGGTCTCATATTTGTAGGTCTCATAATCCAACCAGTGACACGCTTTAGCCTAACGTACCAAAATATGCTAAGAATAATATAATACAGACAAATAGCACTGGTAATAACCACACTACTTTATCAACCCTACCAGGTACCACATACCATCCATCAACTTTCTCAGGTCTGCCTTCAGCGGCAAACTTTAGCTGTTGACCTTTGACCGTTTGTTCATGCCAAACTTCTTGTCTACCATCAAGTAACAAGCTTGCACTGATGGAAACAATGATATTAATAGCACCGCCAATGACCACAAACCAAGGCCATGCGATATTTGGTGGTGTCCAATCGGTAAATGGAATACCGACTGCGAACACGTATAAACCAATAAAACCAGCAATCACACCAGTGATAAGACCTCGCTCGGTGGTGTGTTTCGAAAAGAAGCCCAAACCAAACATGGCCAACTTTGCCCCAACAAAATATGAAGAAACCTCTGTAAATGTCTCTAAAATAGACCCTTTACTATCAATGAATGCGAATGCAGCAGGAATGATTAATATTGCCCAAATGATGGTAAGAATACGAGAGGCGGCTAAATAGTGCCTTTCACTACCATCTTTTTTTACGTACGGCTGATAAAAATCAAGCACAGATATCGTCGCTAGAGAGTTTAGTGCCGATGATAGACTTGACATTGAAGCTGATAAGATTGCTGCAGCAATGATCCCCATCAAACCAGGAATGGCAAGCATATTAGCAAATATCAAGATGATTTCATTTGGTTGTGCAAATGGTTTACCCTTGAAATAAACGTATAATAGCGCACCAATAAAGAAGAACAAAAAGTAGATAAAAAATGCAACAAAGCCCATCAATAGATAAGACTTCTTAGCATCTCCCATAGTTTTTGCACCCAAGGTGCGCTGTACCATCATCTGATTACCACCATATACCGTGACATGAAACAATGTCATCGCTACAACGCCTGCCCAGACCGTTGGGGTAACCGAAAAATCTACGCTCCAGTTGAGTGGATTTAGTTTATCGTTTTCGCCAAGCATGGTAAGAGCGCCTGACATCGGTGACACTTCGCCAATTAGTATGAAAAATATAATCCCCGCACCAAGAAATAAAATAAATCCTTGCAAGACGTCCGTCCAAATAACAGCATTCATGCCGCCCATTAACGTATAACCCACTACGATAGCTGACATAATGATAATTGCCGTTTTTGGCTCTATACCTGTTGCAAAGGTTATGACAAAAGCGGTGGCTGTTAGAATAGAAGCCGTAGTGATGGTTTGGCTAATCAAAAACAATACACTCATGATTGCTCGGGATTTCTTACCAAATCGACGTTCTAAGTAATCATAAATAGACGCTACGCCGCTGCTATAAAAGAAAGGTAGGAAAAATACTACGACGATGAAAACAACTAATGGATAGTTGATGTGAATGGCGAGAGCTGCCATACCATCACCATATGCCCAGGCAGGACCACCTAAAAACGACAAGGCACTGATATAAGTGGCAATTACAGAAATACCAATCGCCCACCAAGGGGCTGAACGGTCACCAATATAATAATCTTCAGCAGTAGAAATTTTCCGACTCATAAACCAGCCGAGCAAAAGATTAACTAATAAATAAACAATGACAATCCCCCAGTTAAGGGCACCAAAACTTTCCATAATCAAAATCCTTTTGTTAATGGCCCTCCCAAACTCATAAAGTAATACTTTATTAACTTGATTGGAATTTCTTATAAATTAATATAACTTGAGTATATTTAATATTGAATTCGAATGCAATCAATTTATAGATATGGGTGTTTTGGTGTATTTTGACCTTAGACGACGGTCAAAAATACACTTTGCCTAGATTGGTCTATACTGAATAAAGAATATATACTCGCTTAAAGCCTCTGATAACAATGGATATAAGTGAATGTGAATTTATAGCTATTTATATAAAATGGTGCCTCAGCATTGCCAAGGTGGGAGTTTGGTTGGCATCACTGAGGTATTATATCGGCTGGGCGAAACTTTGAGCTGGATGATAATAAAGCATAAAGCTGAGCTACTGGCAAAATGTATACCAATAAAAAAGGACACAACATGATGTTGTGTCCTTTTTTATTGAAAATGCTGTGCTCGCTAAATTTAAAAAATAGGTAGGCTTTCAGACTCAGTACAGCTGGTCTAGCTATCAGAGCCAACCCTCTTCCAACAGCTGCTCGGTGTTACTCACTTTAAATTCATTATATAAATTAAAAAATACCGTTGGGTCTTCAACATTATCGAGCAACTCTCGTTTATTGAGCGCCACAAACATAGCCAGCGCATAAGCCGCACAATGAATAGACTTTTTGGGATTAAACTCAATATCAGTAAAAGCTTGATATTGCATGACCTCTTCATGCAGCTGAGGGTTTTGCTTTAGGGCATTCACATACAGCCAATCGTAAAACGTGGTTAATGGCTCTACGCTCCACTCTACGCCAAAATAATTGTAGCTAATTAATTCACCCGAAGTTATTAATCGCTCGTCTTTTTTGGCTTGTCTTGGCGGGGCGCTCAGCAAGTCGGTATAGGAACCGCCGTCCTCAAAAACCATACTGCTTTGAAAGGCGTTTTCGACACTATACTGTTGCCCATCATGCTCATTAGCGAGCCTTAAGCTCGATGGGCTCAGCGCAAAACTTAGCTTATTGCCGGATTTACTAGATAGCTCTAAGACGTTATTAAATCCATACTTTTTGCGAATGACTTGATGTAAATCATTGATGGACTTTTTCTTTTGTCTACTCGCGAATCCCACATGCCGCTCAAACCTAACCATATCCGTTTTTACCAGATTATCACTGTTGACTCTAGGCATGAATAAGGGTCTTTGTTATACATATTTTTGTTTTTGTT
>NZ_NEXU01000054.1:0-27230 GCF_002224105.1 Psychrobacter sp. DAB_AL32B
AGTCAAATGCATCTGCCCAGTCCGATATGCATTGAACCCCATCAGCGCTCGCGGAGGAGTTTATCTTATTATCGGTCATTTATCCTGCCCTATTTTAGGATTACTGATAACCTCACTGGCTTTTTGGCGTCAATAACTCACATAGTATAAGGTGTTGAAAGATGAATAAAACCATATTTTAAAATAACTGATCGTGTTGAGGATAACGCTCTTGGTCTATCTCATTCCAATCTGCATAGGTCTTTTTAGAGAGTACCTTGGCTAATGGTTTAGTACTTATCGCTTACATGACCCGAATAGACATGTAGTGGCATAATAAAGGCGACTACATAACGTTATCAATTATGCATCGCTTTAAAAACTTGAGGCTACCTATTAAGATACATTTACCGAAGCAAGTTTAAAAGCCTGACACCAATAAAACAGTCTCCAATATAGTCGGGACGATTCAGTTAACACCGTTGGGGCAGCTAGGATAGATATTAGCTATTTCCCCGCTCTAAATACTTAAAAAGCCTCACTACACAGTGAGGCTTTTTTTATTTTTTTAAAGGTTGAAGCGATTTTCTAGAAAAGCATATGAATCGTAATTCAAGGAAACCCCTAAAACAGGCAAGGCCGAAATCTTATTTTTTATTTACAAAAACAATAATCCTAAACCAATTACCACGCCACTGACCACCAACACAATGACACAAAAGCCCATGATATCTTTAGCTTTCAGCCCAGCAATTGCCAGTGCTGGTAATGCCCAGAACGGTTGAATCATGTTTGTCCAAGCATCGCCCCATGCAACAGCCATGGCAACTTTCGCCGGGTCACTGCCAAGCATTTCCGCCGCTTCTAACATAATTGGTGCTTGAACCGCCCATTGTCCACCACCTGAGGGGACAAAGAAGTTGACGAGTCCTGCACTTAGGAAGGCAAAAAGTGGCAGCGTGTCTGCTGTCGAAACGTTGACAAACGCATCTGACATCACACCTGCCAAACCAGATGCCGTCATCATTCCCATAATGCCTGCATAAAACGGAAATTGAACGATGATGGCGCCTGCTCCTTTGACGGCTTCTTGAACAGCAATCAAATACTTGCGAGGTGTTCCGTGGAATATAATCCCAAGGAATAAGAACATAAAGTTCACCAAGTCGAGCGTTAACGCAAAGCCATTTTGTACGAAATAATAAACAATAAAAGCAATGCCCATTGCGCCGATGACCATCGATAAAATCCAGCTGTTTTCTAAACGCTCTGCTGGTGTCATCTCTGATTTTGCCGGAAGCGCCTCAATAATCGGATCAACCAGAAGCTTAGGATCGACGGTAACCGTATCTTCTTTTCTCGGCATCATTAAACGGTTTAATAAAGGCACAATAATCACTAATGCCGCAACGATGATTAAGTTATAACTAGCAAAAATGGTTGCACTCGTTGGAATGATACCGATTTTATCAACGAATGGATGTCCCTCCGTCGCAATCGACAACGGAATCGATCCAGAAAATCCGGCATGCCAAATGATAAATCCCGAATAAGCACTGGCAATCAGCAAACGGTAATCGACATGTTCAACACGCTTCGCCAATTCTTTTGCGAATAACGCCCCAATAACCAAGCCAAACCCCCAGTTAATCCAGCTTGCTGCAAGTGATACTAAGGTTACCCAGATAATCGCGCTACCTGGCGAATTTGCAAAACTCGCCAGCTTGCCTAACCCTTTTTTAAATATCGGGCTGCTTGCCAGTACAAAACCAGTGACCAGTACCAGCACCATTTGCATCGAGAATGCAAGTAACGCCCAAAATCCTTCACCCCAAAACGCCACCATTTGTACCGGTGAAGAATCGGTTAAGCCTAAGCCCAGCGCGAAAATAACGACTGTTAAGATAATGACGAATAAAAACGGATCTGGTAAATATTTCTCCATTAAACTGTTCGAAAAACGTGTGATTCCTTTCATTTTATAAATTCCTTTTTATTTACATTTGAATTTGCAGATCCTGTCTAATGCTACCTCATTCTCCTTTTTTATTCCTACCCATTTAGCATAAAGCCGATTTTCTCATACTGCATTTACCCTTCAAACTATCCTTACTCTTCAAGAGAAAAAACTTTCGAGAGTTATATTGTTCTACGAAGTCTTTGAGTTATTCAACTTATATTTAGGATTGCGCTGAATTAGATTGCTAGGTTTTTTAAAAGCAGTTACACTTTCTTAATAAACCCGCTACATTGACGACAAGGAAGTCGATATGCCTCGTAATACCTCTCGCCCTATTGTTAAACCTACAACCCTCAAAACTCTAACTAAAAGCATGCTGGCTATCTCACTATCTGTAGCTGGTTTGGCTCACGCTGAGCTTTATAGCAGCGTGACATTTTTTGGAGACAGCTTAACCGATGGCGGCTACTTTAGCCCAATTACCCAAGGTACTCCTCCTTCAGGGCTGGGTCTTAACCAATCAGGTCAATTTACGACCAATCCCGATAATGTATGGGCGACCTCATTTGCTGAGCAGCTTGGTACAACCTCTGTTGCCAATACCATTGGTGGTGCTCAAACTGGCAATAACTATGCCATTGGTAGTGCTAGAGCCGATGAAGATGTTACATTATTCGGTCTTCCGGTGGCGTCTGTCAAGAATCAAGTAAATGGTTATCTTGCTAATAATAAAGTAGATCCTAATGGCATGTATGTAGTGTGGGTAGGCGCAAACGATTTGCGTGCTGCAACTCAATATTTGAAAGATAATATTCCAGACCTCATAGTTGATCAGAATGGAACCATAACAAAAGCTATAGTAGAGAACATAATACCGGCAGCTAATAGTCAAGTAGCAACTATTGATAAGCTACATAAAAGTGGGGCTAAATATATTTTAGTACCAAACATTCCTGATATTGGTTTAACACCGGAGGCTATTTCTGGAGGAGCTATGTTCCAATCAATTGGAACTGGTTTTGCTGCTCAATACAACCAATTGCTACTTAATGGCGCCGCTGCTACAGGTGCAAATATTATACCGCTGGACACCTTTAGTTTATTACAACAAGTTGCTGCCAACCCAAATGCTTATGGTTTTACCAATATAACTGAAGCGGCCTGTAAGACAGAAAGTTCAATAACATGTGGAATAAACGACTTAAAAACCCCAGGCGCTAATGAAAGCTATTTCTTTGCTGATGGTATCCATCCGTCAGGCCGCGCGCATCAAATGATTGCTGATTATGCCAGTGCCGTGGTAACAGCTCCTAGTCTGATTGGCGTACTGCCGCACATTGCGACGACAGCAGGACTGGCAACCAACGAGCGCTTGCAATCTCACATCAATCAAATCCAAAGCAGTGAGCAAAAACCTGCCCGTAACTTGTGGGCAACTGGTGAGTTTGAAAATCAAGATATTGCAGGATTTGAAGGAGATAGTAATACCCAAGTGTTATTGGGCGTAGATTTTGCTCATCCCAATTCGGCAAACGCAGTCACAGGACTATATGGCAACATCACTCAAAAAGAGTTTGAAAACTCAGGGGTTCGTACTGGCTTAAGCAATATTGAGCTAGAAGAAGTGGGTTTTGGCGTTTATCATAGCAATACTTTAGATAGTCTTGGCGGTGTGCAGCTTAATGGTGCAGTTGGCTTTGGTAATATGGATGTTGATGTCACACGTGCGGTCACGCTTGGCGGCAATAAACAAGAATTTAAATCAAATGCCGATGGTAAACGTTATTATGCCAACTTGCAGGCCGGTTATCCGATGCAAATCAGCAGCATCGCTATCACGCCATATATCGGTGCAACCGCTAGCCGCGTGAGATTGGATGCGCTAAAAGAGCAAGAGATGTCTGGTATTGCCATGCAGTTCGATGAGCAAAAATATACCACAACCTATGGCAAACTTGGTGTCAAAGCCAATCATAACCTAGCCGATACCCTTAATTTATTCGGTGATGTTCATTATCAAAAGCAGTTAAGCGACAACCCTGAAGCGGCTTCTGCGCGTCTTAATACCATATCAAATATCAGCTTTGATACGCCGATGATAGAGACCGATGACGATAATTTTGGTATGACACTTGGTGTGTCTAAAAGCTTTGGTTTGCTCAATGCCAATGCTGGCGTCACTCACTCGCAAGGCGATGATGACAAATCAACGAGTGTATTTGTCGGGCTTAGCGGCGCGTTTTAAATAGCCCTAATGAATCGTCAAAAAAACCGCCCAGCGCTATTTAGCACTGGGCGGTTTTTATTTAAAGGTATTTAACATAGCTTCTAAGTCAACTCATCTATCAGCTTGATTACAACATCAAGATAACATTTGACCTTAATTTGCTTCTTTTATAAAACCTATATCAAGCGCTAGTAGACCTTGGTAATCGATACTTCACCCTATCGATAACTTTATTATTCTGCTCAATCGTCAAATGATAGCCTTTTATCATACCATCATACGGTACGTTACCTTCATACTGCCGATAATGCTCGTGGATGTTCTCTTTAATAATCGCTTTACGCTCGGCTTCATTCAATTTGCCGAATCCGCTTGGCAAATACACACGAGTAGACAGTGAAGCACCCCAACGCGACAGCCAATTTGAGCTTCCCCCAAACGTAAAATCAACATCGGCTTGCAAGCTATATTGAGGTTGCGGATGAGGATAATGCGCCAGATCATATTTGATTTGGGCGATATCATCTGCAAATTTTTGATAATTCATATCAAGTACTGAGCACAACTTCTCTAAAAACTGATCAGCCGTAAAGTAGCCATCGATATAACTCCCATCCAGCCCCAGTTTTTCGCTAGACAATACATGACGCAGACGATCACAAGCAGGAATGGTATGTTTGATGGGATAACCCATCACTTTGACGATATCTTGTGGGCGCAATTCAAGCTTATCTATTTGACTGATAACCTGTTGCGCTAAAGGGTGACGCGGATTATAACGACAAGTATATTTAGAATGACTGGTTTTTTTATCTAGCATGTAAGACTCCTGAACTCCGACAACAGATTTATAAAAATAAGCCCAAATAGGCAAATAAAATTAGGCATGGATAACCTTGTCGGAGTACAGGCTCATGCGCTTTACCAGAGTTGTTTTATATCGTGCTGGAAGTTGCAAGGTTTGTTTTGCTGTCATTGATACTGCTTGATAATGACAACACAACAAAACCATTAAACCCACGATAGGTCTTAAAAATCGTTGTTAATAACGGTTTTTAATATAAATGTTTAATAATGATAGCATACCAGATTATGTTATGACTGTTAATCTTCATCATAAAATGTAGCGGTATCTATCCAAACCAGAGGATCTTCGCACAAATCTAGCAATTGACTCCAAATCTCACTACTACGAGCAATACGGTGATGACCACGCTCAAAATATTCAACCTCCCAGCTTTCAGGCAAGTTCACTAACGTGCGCTTAGCGACAGCCACATCTAGGCACTCATCATCGACCTCGACCATCACCCATGTCATCTCAGTGTTAGACGTCGGAAAAGACAGTTTCATATTAGCCACCTCTGGAATACGATCCGCTAAGACTTCACTGGGATAAATACAGGGCGCAATCAATAGCGCCCGCAGATTATATTTATGGGCAAAATGATTGGCAAACCAGCCACCAAGTGAATGCCCTACTAATACCACTCTAGGATACGCTTGCATTTTTTCTTGAATCAACGCTTCATAAATCTCAAAAACTGTCTCAAAATCCTCTCGGTAATTAACCGTTTGGCAGAGCTTCGGCTCACGCGTAATACAAGTATATTTACTGGTCTCATTGCTTGAGTCTAAACCGTGAAAAAACAGTAAAAACGTATCGTTATTTTCAATGGGCAACATCATTGCCTTCTCCTTTTTTAGTTATTTTTTAATGTTTCGCCATCCAGTCTTGGTACAAATCAAAAAGCTCCGTGCAAGCCTCCACTGAGATATTTTTCGCAAAACCTTCATTAAACCAAAAGTCATAAACGCTTTGGACAATGGCTTTCACTGCTTGCGCATCTTTAGGTTTTAACTTTTGCAGTTTATGCGCAATATCTTTTGCTTGGATATCCGATTCATTGTAAGGGGCACTCCAGCCCACACAATAACGATAAAGAACGTCATTAATCGCCAGTACAAATAGCGCATCCGCTATACCCAGCGATTCTATTAATCTATCAAATACCCAACAACGCTCTTCATAAACCGAAGGCTCTATCGGCATATCAGCGCGTTCAGTCAAGCACTGACAACTGACCATGTGCGTGGGTTTGCCAAAATTATCCCACAGTAATGGATACGCCTCACCAACGCCCCCTTTTTCAACCACATTAAAGCGCCACATAGCGTAATGAGCGTCAACAGCTTTAAATGGAACTTGAATAAACCACTGCATTAGCCCGTCACTGTCATAAATAATATGCGTACGCCCAATGCGCACGCCTTGATTGG
The DNA here is from genome assembly GCF_002224105.1 of Psychrobacter sp. DAB_AL32B. Lineage (NCBI taxonomy): Bacteria > Pseudomonadati > Pseudomonadota > Gammaproteobacteria > Moraxellales > Moraxellaceae > Psychrobacter > Psychrobacter sp. DAB_AL32B. The sequence goes on from NZ_NEXU01000054.1 coordinate 6,447, forward strand.
GTAACACATCGGTATATAAACGATCCATATCGTCAGCATAAAGTCTAGCCTTATGCACATTTTTATCGCTTATATCACCGAGCTTGGCATAAGCATCCGTTAAACTTTTGTATAGCTTAAATGGCGCTACAAAGTGTAGCGTCTGCTCGGTATTATTAACAAAATAAATATCATCTTCATAAGCGTTAATAGACACGCTTTTAAGATAAAACAAAGGGGTTTTTAGCGGTGGGGATTTCCCATCGTCTGGCAATGACGGCAAGCTTGAGAGTCTTGACACGCCTGACCACTGAACATCGTCTATGCGATTTTGTTCAAAAACGTATTTGGTATTTGTCATAGGATTTTCCTTCTTTTTGAATACAGTTTTGTCGCAGCATTTTTAATTATCAGTTTTCTAGTCATAATTTTAAGTCACAACTTTAAGTCAGCCGAGGCTGTTCGCCATTTTGTTAAATGTCGTCATTATCTATAAAGTTAAGTAAGTGAATCGATTTGGTAGCGTCGCCATTTTATTTTTGGCTAGTTTTTTAACACAGACTTTCATGGTTGCAGCGTCAACATTTTCACAAATTTAACGAGCATTGTGTCTGTTCAGTTTTTCTGCTTATTAGTAAATATAATTTTTTGGATTTATGCAGGCGAAGCTGTTTATGAATAAACGAAAATAACGTTGGGAATCATAATTCGTTAAAAACAGATCAATTAAGAAGTGAAGCGTTGCGCCCCGAGGGTTAATTATCTGTCACGTTATTTTTGCCTGACTCAATAACTATAATACAAACTCATATAAAAATAAAGCGGTTTGGATAAGAGTAGCGACAACTGGTGTCGCTTAGAGTTTTAATATAGTCGATTCAATGTGAAAAGAATCCAGTGCTGCTGGGATAAATTTTGCGAAGCCTCTGGAGTACGAAGCGCACAGCAAGCGAAAAACATTTATCCCAGCAACGCTATTTTTAACGTACCTCTTTTATATTGAACTGCCTACAACTCATTAAATTTTAAGACTAAAAAATATCTTTAAAAAACCCTATAAGCTGCCTTCAACTTATAGGGTCAATGTACATTAGAGAGTATTGTTTAATCATTAACGCTCTAAATGTAGATACTGCATATGACGCTCGTACTGATGCAGGATATCGACCAGCACTTGCTCTTTGGTGTAGCCAACCAAATCATACTCTTGCGAGCCATCACTTAAGAAAACTTCCGCACGATAATAATACTCTGTATGCTTGCTTGAGGTTTTCATCGTAAAGTTAGGTCGCTCAGTCTTGATTAAATTGACTTCATAGATAAAGTCATCTTCATCACCATGTCCAACTTGCAATCTTAGACCGTCTATTTGACCGCTACTTTCATCTATACCTTCATCGATATCTTGCCCTATATGGGCTGGGTTACGGATATCTAGAGAGGTTTTCAGACCACCGGCTTTCAGCTCGTTTTCAACTTCAGTCATTGCCGGTCTTACGATATTCTGCAAGAATCGCTCGACTTGCGTATGGCTTGGGAAACTGACGATACGCTGCAAGCGCGCTTTCCAGCCCTTGCCACTATCAAGTACGTTTGCCATACCAATCGTGCTTGCTTTACGCTTATTGCCTTCTTCTTTTAAAGATTTCCACATCGACATCATATAGAGCACGAGGATAAGCGAGAACGGTAAACCAGCAATGACCGATACGGACTGCAATGATGCGAAGCCACCAGCAAACAATAAGCCTAAAGTGATAAGACCGGTTGCCGCGGCCCAAAACAAACGCAACCACACTGGCGCATCGGTATCATTGGTCATACCTCTTGAGCTCAAGTTCGCTAATACTAATGCGCCCGAATCTGCTGAGGTCACAAAGAATACTAGCCCAATAACCACACCAGCAAATGATAAAACATCACTATAAGGAAAGTACTCAAACAAGGCGAACATGCCCATTGCAGCGTCATTGACTGCGATTTCACCAAGCTCAGTAGCACCATTAGCGACCAAATCTATCGCTGAATTACCAAAGATAGAGAACCAAGCAAAGATGAAACCAAGTGGGATAAACATTACCCCAAATACGAATTCGCGCAGGGTACGACCACGGCTAATACGGGCGATAAATAAGCCTACAAATGGTGCCCAAGCCACCCACCATGCCCAGAAAAATATCGTCCAACCTGACTTCCAGTCAGCTCCAGCAGTCCCGTCATAAGCATAGACATCAAAGGTTTTATAAATAATGGTTTGGAAATACTGCCCAATATTTTGGGTGAATGTATTCAGTAAATACACCGTATTACCCATCACTAATATCGCGATTAATAGCAATATTGAAGATAACATGTTGAATTCAGATAAGCGGCGTACACCTCTTTCAACACCAGTCATGGCAGAGATAGCGGCGGCAGTGACAACACCTACAATGATGAGCGTCTGTACCATCTTACTAGATTCAATGCCAAACACATGCGTTAAACCAGCATTGGCCTGTAATACCCCAATACCTAAGCTGGTGGCAATGCCCATCAAGGTACAGACGACGCCAAAAGTATCAATACCATCGCCAAGCCAGCCCTTGATTAGGCGCTCGCCAAATATCGGTGTCAACGGTGAGCGTAATGCCAGTGGCATATTTTTGCGATAAGCAAAATAAGCCAAAGCCATACCGATAAGGGCATAAATACCCCAACCATGTAAGCCCCAATGCAAAAAAGTTTGCGCAAGCGCTTCACGCATGGCCTCAGCACTGGCAGGTTCAAGCCCTGTATGCGGTGTTAGATAATGCATCAACGGCTCAGACGCGCCAAAGAATAACAAATCAATACCGATACCCGCTGAAAACAGCATGGCTGCCCACGTTAAAAAAGGAAACTGGGCTTTTTCATGGTCTTGACCAAGTTTGATATCGCCATATTTGGACAGACCAACAAATAACGCAAAAATACTATAGGCAGCAACCACCAACATGTAGTACCAACCAAAACTCTCTGATACCCAAGCCATGCTGGCACTGAGCAAGTTCTGACTATAATCTGGAAACGCAATCGTCCAGATTATTAATAAAATTGAAATAATAGCTGAGCCTAAAAAAACCGTTTTATTTAAACTCAGGAGTTTCGGCGCATCTTCTGATGGCGAGCTGTACATATAAGACCTCAATAAGTAAATGAAACACGGTCTGATATTGCTTTGTCCGTCATAACTTTATGACTATATATAAAACCTCATAACGGTATGATGCACAAAGCAGTACCAATAAATAAAAATGGTGATATAAAATAAATGAAAATTTAATATCTAAAATTAGATAAGCGTTGTCAGGCTTTACTCATGACTAAAATACATTAGCGCTGATGAAAAAGACCTTTGCATTGAAAGGCCTTTTGATTAAAACTGGCTAAGTAATTGAGTAGTTTGTATGACCGCTTATGAAATAGCTTGCTTAGACAGCAGAACCGTAAGCACGTATCGGCTCCGCTCTTAACGGTGCACCATTGGCAACATAATAATCTACCGTCGAACGTGGCAGCTGTTTGCCTCTCATCTTATCGACGATTTTTTCCGCCAGCATAATGGTCGTCGCATTGAGATTACCACTGATAATATTTGGCATAATCGACGCATCGACGACACGCAAGCCATCGATGCCATGTACCAGACCTTCACCATTGACTACCGAATCATTACCCTCGCCCATCGGACAGGTACAAGACGGATGATAAGCTGTCTCACTATTATTGCGGACGTATTCATCTAACTGCGCATCGGTCACTAAATCATCGGTTGGCGAGATAGCGCGACCGCGATAAGGGTCGAGCGCAGGTTGATGCATAATCTCACGGGTGATACGTATGGCTGCGCGGAACTCTTGCCAGTCTTGCTCATGAGACATATAGTTAAATAAAATACTCGGATGCGCCTTCGGGTCTTTAGAGGTCAGCTTGACACGACCACGACTTGGCGACCGTAATGAGCCAACGTGCGCTTGGAAGCTGTGAGAATTAATAGCACTGCGTCCGTCATAACGTACGGCTAATGGCAGGAAATGATACTGAATATTAGGATGGGTAAACTTCTCATCGGTACGGATAAAGCCGCCACCTTCAAACTGATTAGATGCACCAAGTCCTGTACCATTAAACAACCATTCCGCGCCAATTGCCGGCTTATTCCACCATTTATTAGCAGGGGCAATCGAGACTGGCAGCTTACATTCATACTGCATATACAGCTCTAAATGGTCTTGTAGGTTATTACCGACGCCTGGTAAATCAAGCACTTCTGTCACACCCAAGTCTTTGAGCCACTGACCAGGACCAATGCCTGAGCGCTGCAATAATTGCGGTGTAGCAATCGCGCCCGATGATACAATGACTTCACGAGCCGCATAAAAGTTTTTGGTCTGACCTTGGTGCTCGACTTTAACGCCGACAGCACGCTTGCCATCAAACAAAATAATATCGGTAAGCGCACCCGTCAAAATCGTGATATTGCTACGTGGTTTGGCGCGATCAAGATAACCGCGAGCAGTCGAAGCACGGCGACCATTAGGCGTGACGAACCTATCCATCGGCCCAAAACCTTCTTGCTGATAGCCGTTTAGATCATCCGTACTTGGATAGCCTGCCTGCACGCCCGCTTCAATCATCGCTTGAAACAGTGGATTGACCCCTGGCTTTGAGGTGGTCATCTCAACCGGACCACCTACGCCATGATAATCGTTGGCGCCAGCGTCACGATTTTCTAACTTTTTAAAATAAGGTAAGCAATCTGAATAAGTCCAATCTTCTAAGCCTTTTATTTTAGCCCAGTCGTCAAAATCTAAAGCATTACCACGGATGTAGCACATACCATTAATTAAAGATGAACCACCGAGCCCTTTACCGCGACCGCAGTCCATGACGCGGTTGTTCATATACGGCTCAGGATCGGTTTTATAGCCCCAGTTATACGTCGTTCCTTGCAAAGGCATGGCGAGCGCCGCTGGCATCTGGGTACGAAAGTCTAAACGATGATCTGGACGACCGGCTTCTAACAGCAATACCTTAATGTTGGCATCTTCGGTCAAGCGCGTGGCCAGCACGTTGCCTGCTGAGCCGGCACCGACAATGATGTAGTCATACTCAGCTGTGGTTGATGTCATAAAACGCTCCATAATATTAAAAAATCCATCATTTCATATCAGTAAGGCTGTGTTCAAAGGACAAACTATTCCTAATACATCAACCTTACTGTTTTAAAAAATTTTCAAATACAAGTGATTAAAATACCGATTCAAACTTGCCTAGCTCTACTTGGATGGACTTGGTTTGCGTGTAATGCTCAAGGGCTTCGATGCCATTTTCGCGGCCAATGCCTGAATGCTTATAGCCACCAACTGGCATTTGCGCTGCTGACTCGCCCCAAGTATTTAACCAGCAAATACCGGCTTCAATTTGTGCGATGACTCGATGCGCGCGGGTCAAATCAGCGGTCACAACCCCTGCCGCTAAGCCATAATCCGTATCATTAGCGCGACGAATCACTTCTTCTTCGCTCTCATAAGTCAATATCGACATCACAGGACCAAAGATTTCCTCACGTACAATAGTCATCTCATCGCTGCAATCTAAAAATACAGTCGGTGCGACAAAAGCACCGTTGGCAAGTACTCCTTTGGTTATCCGTTCGCCGCCAGTCAATAAGCGCGCGCCACTGGTTTTGCCTTGTTCGATATAGCCAAGTACTCGCTCCATGTGCGAAAAGCTGACCAATGGACCCATATTGACACTCTCATCCATCGGATCGCCGAGCTTAATACGTTCAACGCGCGTTAAGATAGCTTGCTCAAATTTGGCTTGTAAGGCTTTCGGGATAAAGACACGTGTGCCATTGGTACAGACCTGACCGGTACTATAGAAGTTCGCCATCATGGCAATGTCAGCGGCGGTATCGATATCAGCGTCTTCAAATATGATTAATGGTGACTTACCACCAAGCTCTAGAGTGACGTCTTTAAGCGACGATGATGCCGCGCTTGCCATGACTTTTTTACCCGTCGGTACGCCACCAGTAAACGATACTTTGGCGATATCAGGATGCTGGGTTAATGCTTCGCCCACTTTATAGTCGCCTTGTACGACGTTAAAAACCCCGTCTGGCAAGCCCGCTTCTGTGAATATTTCCGCCAATTTTAAAGCGGTTAACGGCGTCACTTCTGATGGTTTAAAAATCATCGCATTACCAGCTGCAAGCGCTGGTGCTGCCTTCCACATCGCAATTTGGATAGGATAGTTCCATGCACCGATACCTGCAACCACGCCAAGTGGCTCACGGCGCGTATAGACAAAGCTAGTATCACGTAACGGAATCTGACGACCTTCAAGCATTGGTGCTAGCCCTGCATAATACTCAACGACGTCAGCACCGGTGACGATATCGACGTATTTGGTTTCAGAGAGCGCTTTACCGGTATCTTTGGTTTCGAGCAATGCCAACACATCATTGCGCTCACGTAGTATGGCAACGGCATTTAATAAAATACGGCTACGCTCAACCGCTGTCATTGCTGCCCACACTTTTTGACCTTTTTGTGCTGCTTTTACGGCTTCGTTAATTTGCTCAGTGCTCGTTTGCTGAATGGTGGCCAATAGCTCACCTGTTGCTGGATTGATATCTGCAAAAGTTGGTAACGATTCATCGATAGCTAAATAATGACCATTGATATAAGCGGTTTGCACTTGCTCTAAATTAATGATGTCTTTCAAGTTATTTGAATTTTTCATAGTTTTTCCTTACGATTACTGATAAGTGCCCTTAGTAAAAAAGCGCTCATCTTGAATAATGTCGTCATGATTTAAGTGTTAAAAATAAAATTGATGTGGTTTTTATTTGCAAACCATTTATGCAACAGTGCGTTTAACTGTTGGCTTATAAAGCGCTTAGACAATACCTATTACTTAATGTCTATTATTTGCAGCAGTGTTTTGCTAACCTTCGTGTTGCGTCATTTTTATTAAACGCGCACGTAATGACGTTTTATCCGATATATTGATACCTGAAAAATCAGAGAGCCAAATACCATCAGCGACCAGACGCACCATACATAAATTTTCGGTGTTGTCGGTTGCTTCATGTTTCTTTAATTGCTCGTTTGACCACTCGGCCCATAATTCACGCAGCTCAATATCGCCCAGCATCAATACATATAACGTTGCTTGACTATTAAACTCTTTCTGCCCTTTTTCGCCCAAACTGATCGTGGCATCGATATAGGCGCGAGTAAAAGAGCCATAACGCACAGGGTCTTTAGCCATTGCCGCATCTACTTCTGCTTCAAACTTGGCCATGGCATCATTAAACACCTCAAGAATCAGCGCATTCTTTGTGGTGAAATGATGCATCACCCCACCCTTGGTCACTCCGACTGCGTCAGCAACCGCTTGAAATGTGACCTTAGATAAACCCTGCTCTAAAGTTATCCGTGCTGCTTGATCGAGCAGCGCACGGCGGACGAGCTCTGGCTGTTTTTTACGCTTATAGGCGTTTTCAGTTTCCATTTTCATCTCCATGCTAATGGTTAATGCAACACAGAATTAGACAGTAAATTCATCACTACGACACCGCCAACAATCATAGCGATACCGACCACTGCTGCTGTATCAAGCGTTTGCTTAAAAAACACCAAGCCAACTAGTGATGTCAGCACAATTCCCAGCCCGCCCCAAAGTGCATAGGCAATACCAAGTGGTATGACCTTGAGGGTTTGTGTCAGCAAGTAAAACGATATGGTATAAAGCACCCCCATAATTAGTGTCGGTACCAAACGGGTAAACTGTTCGGACTTTACTAAAAAGGTAGTGCCTATCACTTCACAAATAATGGCAATGGCAAGGTAACTGTAAGCAATAGTGGTAGGGTTCATAGTTAAAATACCTGTCTTAAAGCAAGCCCATGTTAGTAATGTATATACATTAAAGAAACCATATGGTCGGTATTTTATAGAAAGAATCTAGCAATGTGAAGGGCTGATATGTATCTAAATTATGTTAGGGAAGATTGTTTGAAAAAAGGTTAATCAATAGTATTTAATTGAATCTACAAGGAAAGTTGTAATTTCGGGATAAATTTTAGATAGTTTTAGATAGGTTTAGACGGTAAAGCACCCAATAAGCGTGGAGAACTCATTCGAAGGAAATGATTGTTTAAGAATGGCCTTTTTAGCTATAGACTGACTATGGTAGATGAATAAACTCATCTACTATCAACGCCAATGACTTGTGATAAATGCCCGGTTTTTAGATAAACCATCACGCCGTCTGCTCCTGTTTTAATTTGTGCTTCTGCACCGTCAGGTAGACGTACCCATCCGCCACGCCGATAGCGTTGACCTACATCTATCAGTTCACCTTCTAATACTAATAACTCTGCTCCACCAGCGATTGTCTCGGTGAATAATACATCGCCGGCATTTAAGCGTTGTAAACTAACCTGCTCTCTCGCATCTGAGTATAAATGACAGACCTCGCGACTACCTTGCTTTTGCCAATTTACAGCATCTTTAGTGTCGATAGCAACATGATGCTTTTCGTCTGCTGACATCTGCCAGAGTTTGACAAAAATAACAGCGCCCTCATTACTATAAGGCTGATGTCCTGAGGTTGGTGGATTACGCAGATACCAGCCAGTAGGATAATGCGTGTTATCGGCAGAAAAAGTACCAGACAATACCAAAATCTCCTCACCACCGGGATGCAAATGATGAGGAAAATGAGAATCAGGCGCATAGCGTACGATACTGGTTGCACGGGCTTTTTCTGCGCCCACGCGATCAAGCATCACGCGCTCGACACCATTTTGCGGTGATTTAACCCACTGATATTGTTCAGGCAGCAATGAGGCACGACGAGAGAAATCTGCATTAATGAGCATAGGATAACTTCCAATAAAGCACGAGAATTACTGAAATTATCCTATGATTTATAGATTTTGACAAATTAGATAAGCGTATTGTCAAAATCTATATTTATCATGATGAACAAAACTGCGCTTACTATAGATAAATTCTGCTGGATAATTTTAAAAACTTACTACAGCAGTAGGGCAGTTTTTTAAGCAGGTTACTTATGTGAATAAAACAGGTTCACCTTCAATAATATCAACCTTCTTTAGATAATCACTTTTATTAGCAAAAAACTACTTTAATAAATGCCATTGACTTGGTATCTTGCTTCCCTCTCTTCTGTCAGCAGATATTTTTGCCCCGTTTTTACGCTAATTATTTAGCACTCTTTCTAACTGTTGGATTTTATGACACACAATCTTGAAGCGAGCTTAAATACTCGCCGAACTCAGTATTTCCAAGTATTTTTAATGGGTGTTAGCGCCTTTATTATGAATACCACAGAATTCGTTCCTGTCGCCTTATTAAGTGATATTGCCCAAGATTTTTCCATCACCACGGCAGAAACTGGCTGGATGTTGACGCTTTATGCTTGGATTGTCGCTGCCATGTCATTGCCGCTGATGCTACTGACCAGCCGCTTTGAACGCAAAAGCTTACTCTTGGCCTTGTTTGCGGTTTTTATTGCCAGCCATGTGTTGTCAGTATTTGCGTGGAGCTTTCAAGTGCTGCTCATCAGCCGAGTTGGGATTGCGCTATCACATGCAATATTTTGGTCAATCACGGCAGCGATCGCCATACGCGTGGCACCTGAAGGTAAAAAAGCACTGGCGCTAAGTGTTCTTGCGACCGGTACGTCGTTAGCGATGGTGCTCGGTGTGCCCTTGGGGCGCTTGGTTGGTCAATGGTTTGGCTGGCGAGCGACCTTTGGCGGTATTGGCGTGCTTGCTTTTGTTGTGTTCGTTCTACAAGCAAGGCTCTTGCCAACATTGCCCAGTATGTTTGAAGGCTCTTTTAGAAAAATCCCAGAGTTACTCAAAAATCCTTTATTGGTTTGTCTGTACCTGCTTATTTTGCTTGTCTTTACCGCACACTATACCGCTTACTCTTATATCGAGCCATTCATGCGGCAGGTCGGCGCAATCAGTGAAAACTCGGCCACTTTTATACTGCTACTGTTCGGTGTCGCAGGGATTGCGGGCAGTGTGATATTCAGCCGTTGGGGCGATCGTTTCAATACTAGGTTGATGCTGATATCGACGATATTGATATTACTGTCGATGCTTGCGCTATTACTTGCTGTGACCTCTATCTGGGCGCTCAGCCTGATTGCCTTACTTTGGGGCGCTGCGCTCATGCTGCTGATTATCTCTATGCAAGCCAAGGTCATCATGGTCGATGTCAATGCACAAGATATGCTGATGTCAATGTTTTCAGGAATTATCAACTTGGGGATTGGTACGGGTGCTTTATTTGGCGGTTATGCTGTGACGCATATCTCAATATCAAGCGTAGGATATGTTGGTGCGGCTATCGCTAGTATGGCGCTGCTACTGATGCTATTTATGATAAAACGCTTTCCTGAGTTAAGTAAAAGACTCGGCTAAATAGCTTTTACCTAGCGGTATAGTTGAGATTATTGTCATTAAATGCCCATATCAAATGAAAGCAGTCAAAAATGCCAGCCCATTTAAATGGGCTGGCATTTTACGTTTAAAAATCTTCCACTTAAAAATCTACTTTACCGCGTAATACTTTTGTCTTGCCACGCTGGGTTTTTTCATCTACTCGCTTACGCTTAGCATTTCTGCTTGGTTTAGTAGTCTTGCGAGTTTTATTAACGTAAGTGGCTTTTATGATAAAACTTTGCAGGCGCTTAAAGGCATCGATTTTATTGCGTTCTTGGGTACGAAACTGCTGCGCCTTGATGATAAGCACGCCGTCTTTGGTTATCCGGCTGTCTTTACTGTCTAATAGGCGCTGTTTGTGTACATCACTCAGGCTTGAGGCATTGATATCAAAGCGTAGATGTATGGCAGACGATACTTTGTTGACGTTTTGCCCGCCTGCCCCTTGCGCGCGTATGGCGCTAATCTCCACTTCACTATCGTTCAGGCTAATGGTATTGCTGATAAAAATCATAGAGTACTTTTATAAATTATTAATAGGTAGGATGAATAATAAACCATTATCTGCTTACCTGCTACTTCGCCAATAACTGACTCAATAATTGGCGACAGCGCTCAATCACCGGCGCATCGACCATATTGCCATCTATTTTAAATACCGCCTGCCCACTGCGTTGATATTCTTCTACCACACTTCTAGCGAATTCAATCTCAGTATCGGTAGGTTGTAGAGATTGCTGAACGACAGCCACTTGCTTAGGGTGAATACACAACATGCCGGACAACCCCATTTGTGACCATAACTGTACTCGCTGACCGAGACCTTTGTCATCGTCAAAATCGGTATAAACGCTATCAATAGGCGCTAATAATTGATGAATCTTTGAGGTAATTAATAGCTGATAACGAATCTGATTGGCAATAATATCTGCTGCTGCCGTGCCTACTTGCACTTGTAAATCATTGCATAAATCTAGAAAGCCATAGCTAAATGCAACCAGCCCTGACGCTTTGGCGATGCTATCGATTTGGTACAAGCCAATTGCATTTTCTATCAATGCAATGACCGGCAGACCAGTAGAGTGATGAAGCTGTTCAATATCTGAAGCCCGTTCAGCCTTCGGTAATATAAGTCCGGCAAGATTTGGCATTTTCTGGCAGAGTTCTAAATCTTCTACAAAATTCTCACTACTTGCTTGATTAATGCGAATCCAAATAGGTTTATAATTCTGACTGTCATAATAGACTTGTAAATCTTTGCGAGCTTGTATCTTGTCGGCTGCAGCAACCGCATCTTCTAAATCAACAATCACCGCATCAGCGCCACTAGCAAACGCTTTTGCCACTCGATCTATGCGAGTAGCGGGAACAAATAACCATGTTTTAATGTGAGTAAAATCATTATTGTTAGATACTGGCATGCTTGGCTCCTTCCTTAAATACTATTACTTACTATAACCAAATAAAAAACCGCATGCTATTTATAAGCATACGGTTTTTAAAAATAAATCTACTTTTGAATGACCAGAGATTAACTAAGCAAGCATACCGCCATCAACAACAACCGTTGCGCCCGTCGTATAGCTTGAAGCGTCAGAGACTAGGTACAATACCGTGCCAGCCATTTCATCTGGATCCGCCACGCGTCCTAGTGGAATAGCATGCAGCGCCATCTTTAAGACTTTATCATTGGTGGTCAAAGCAGAGGCGAATTTAGTATCGGTTAAACCTGGCAATAAGGCATTGACGCGAATATTTAGTGGACCACATTCTTTGGCAAAAGATTTGGTCATGCTAATGACAGCGGCTTTGGTAATTGAATAGATTCCTTGCTTATCACCCGCGACCAAACCATTAACCGAGGCCGTATTTAAAATTACCCCACCGCCCTGCTCGCGCATCATCTTGCCAGCTGCCGTCGACATAAAGAAATAACCGCGAATATTGACTTCGACAGTCTTATCAAAAGCTGCTAAGTCCGTATCTAAGATATGCCCATAATAAGGATTTGCAGCGGCATTATTGACTAAAATATCGATTTGTCCAAATTCGCTTTTGATGTGCTCAAAAATTGCATCAATCTGCTCCATTTCCCCTACGTGGCAAGCAAAGGCACTGGCTTTATGACCATCAGCGATGATGCTATCGGCAACCGCTTGGCAAGCGTCAATCTTACGGCTAGAGACAATGACATGTGCGCCTCTTGACGCTAACAGACGGGCGATAGATTCACCAATACCACGGCTAGCGCCAGTGACTAAAGCAATCTTGCCGGTTAAATCGAATAAATCTTTCATTATTATTCCTTATGTTTTTTTAAATTAGCACTTCAGTTTTAAATTTTTTTATCATAAACACTTAATAAGTGATAGTCGAAAAACTGCAAATCCATTACAAGGCAGCCGAGCGTAGATATTACGAATAGTAAATCAAGCGAGGCTAACGCCGTAATGATTTAGCAGTTATTTGACTATTAAGCCAACATTCCACCATCAAGGGTAAAAGCATGACCATTCATAAAGCTGCTCTCGTCACTCGCCAGCCATGCAATCGCGCCGGATACTTCATCAACTGTCCCCAAACGGCGTAATGGGCTGGCATTAATAGTGGCTTTTTGCGCGCGCTCACCCATCTTCGCCATGGTATTGCGTACCATTGGCGTATCAATAAAGCTTGGACATACGGCGTTAAAACGAATATTGACACGCGCATATTCATGGGCAGCAGACTTGGTCAGACCCATCACGCCATGCTTAGCAGCGCTATAAGCTGACAGTAATGGCGCAGAACGAAGTCCTGCGATAGACGCCACATTAATCACATGCCCACCGCCATTCGGTGCCATGCAAGCAACAGCGGCACGCATACAATGCCAAACACCTTTTAAGTTAACGGCGATATTACGGTCAAAATCCTCATCGCTAAGCTCATGCATCGGTGCAGGCTGATGGTCGATACCCGCATTATTTACCACGACGTCGAGACCGCCTAATGTTTCCATCGCAAAGGCAAATAAAGCGCGCACTTCATCGCCACTGGTAACATCCACCTTTTTAAAGACAATCCTATTACCAGCATCTTGCCCTTGTTGCGCGACCGCTTGTCCTAATACCTCCGCCAAATCACCAATCACGACTTTAGCACCGCGACTCGCTAGCAGAAGCGCGCTAGCCGCACCGATGCCAGATGCACCGCCCGTGATTAAGATACGCTTACCGGTTACATCTGATGCAATTCCATTTGTATTCAATGTCATGATTTATCCCTCTACCTTAAGTACCAGCTTTCCGAAGTTTTCACCTTTAAATAGCATCATCAACGTATCAGGAAAGGTCTCGATGCCCTCAACGATATGATCTTTTACTTTGATGTCACCTGACTGAATCCAGCCAGCAATATCTTTCATTGCCGTTGGGTATTCTTTAATATTATCAAAGACCACAATGCCTTCCATTCGGGCACGATTGACCAATAATGACAAATAGTTCGATGGACCTTTTACTTCCGTGGTGGTGTTATATTGGCTAATCGCACCACAAATCACGATACGCGCATGCAGATTAATTTGCGTCAATACATCATTTAAAATATCGCCGCCAACGTTGTCAAAATACACATCGACGCCTTTTGGACAGGCTTCTTTTAGGGCTTTTTTTACATTTTCATTCTTGTAGTCAATGGCCGCATCAAATCCCAGCTCATCTACTAAGAACTTACATTTCTCAGCACCACCAGCAATACCCACCACTCGGCAGCCTTTAATTTTAGCAATCTGTCCGACCACACCACCAACCGCGCCCGCAGCACCAGAAACTACGACTGTTTCGCCCGCTTTAGGCAGTCCAGTTTTTAATAAGCCAAAGTAGCCTGTCATACCCGGCATGCCGAGCACACCTAAGTAATAAGATAACGGCGCAAGTTTTGAATCAACTTTATGTAGTCCAGTGCCATCGCTAACTGCATAAGACTGTACGCCATTGTGACCTGCAACATAATCACCAACTACAAACTTCTCATGTTTGCTTTCAATCACTTTACCCACGGTGCCAGCACGCATCACCTCACCAATCTGTACCGGTGCGATATAAGATTTGGCATCGTTCAGCCAACCACGCATCGCTGGATCCATCGAGATATACTCAATTTTTATCAGTAACTCACCGTCTGTGATAGACGGTATTTCTGACTCGGTATAATCCCAAGTCTCAGCGCTTGGCTCACCAATGGGTCTTGTTTTTAAACGCCACTGCTTATTCACTGTTGTCATTATTTATTCCTTTAAATTTGTATTTGTTATTAATATCAAACCTGATTCAAAGTCATTTAGAACCACTCTACTTGCATATCAGTACATACCGCATTGTTATTATTTAATAGCTCAATATCGCGATTAATTAGTGGCAATTCCCAATCAATAAAGTATTTTGCCGCCTGTATTTTGCCATGATAGAAATTTTGTTTTTCAGAATCTTGCGTATTGTTTAATAATTGCTCCGCTTTACTGGCTTGGCGAATCCAAATCCAGCTCACTACGATTGAAGCAAAAATATTCATTAATGCTTGCGCATTTCCGGTCAGTGTTAATGATTTCTCAGTTTGTAAAATTTTGCTTAAATGTACCAATACTTCATGCAGATGACCCATATAAGGCATCAATTTACTGACAAGTTTTGCACTCTCGGGCGTGGTTTTTAGAGTGGTTGCGCTTTCTAAATCTTTGGTTATTTCACTTTTTAGAATTTGAATACCAAGCCCTTTGTTTTGCCATAACTTACGGAATGATAAATCTAAAGCTTGTACGCCATTTGTGCCTTCATGGATAAGATTAAGACGATTGTCCCGCCAAAATTGCTCGGCTTGATACTCACGCGTATAGCCTGCACCGCCCAATACTTGGATACCCAAATCATTGGCTTTAGGCCCATATTCAGAAGGCCATGCCTTTAACACGGGTGTGAGTAAATCTAATAATTCTGATAGCTCAGCTTTTAGCGTTGCATCCTCACAAGTATTGATACGGTCAATGAGATTGGAGCCGTATAAACACAAAGAAATGCCGCCTTCGGTATAAGCTTTTTGCGCAAGGAGCATACGCTTCACATCACCGTGCTGAATAATCGCGGTTGCTGGATCTTCAGGTTTATTATTCGGTGCGATTCTACCTTGTGTTCTATCCTTGGCATAATCGAGCGAATACTGATAACCGCGATAGCCAATCATCGCCGCGCCAAAGCCAACAGCGATGCGCGCTTCATTCATCATTTTAAACATGTAGCGTAAGCCAAAATGCTCTTCGCCAATAAGGTAACCATAACAATCACCTACATCACCAAAGCTCAGTGCGGTAGAAGTCGCGCCTCTATAACCAAGCTTATGAATGAGTCCGGTTAAATGCACATCATTACGCTCGCCCACTGAGAAATCATCATTTAAGCGATACTTGGGTACGGCAAATAAAGAAATACCTTTGACGCCACCAGGACCGCCCGGCACTTTAGCTAGTACCAAATGGACAATATTGTCAGACAACTCATGATCACCCGCTGAAATATAAATCTTACTACCTTTTACGCGATAGCTGCCATCGTCTTGTTTGACGGCAGTGGTTTTGATATCAGCAAGTGATGAGCCAGCATGTGGCTCTGTTAATGCCATGGTGCCAGTGAATTCACCCGTTAGCATACGCGGCATAAAGGCATTTTTAATATCATCGCTGGCAAAATGTGAGATGACATTAATCGCCGCAGTGGTTAGAAATGGATAAGCGGTCGTTGAAGGATTAGCCGCCATAAAATAGCCTGCCACCGCTGTCATCACTGTTTCAGGTAATTGCATGCCGCCATCTTCAAACGAATAACGACCAGCAATAAAGCCTGACTCTCTAAACGCATCAAAGGCGACTTTAACATCGTCTATCATGCTGACTTTCTTACCATCAAACTGCGGTTCGTTCTGATCTGCGGTATGATTGTGTGGCAAAAATAAATTGGTCGCCATTTTTTTTGCTGTGTCTAATACGGCGTCGAAGGTGGCACGGTTGTGCTCTTCAAACTTAGGATGCTCGGTTAAATTTTCAGTACCCAATACATCATATAATTGAAATGGTAATTCAAAGTCATTGATAAGCGTATCTGCTGCCATAATATTCTCGCTAACTAATTAAATTTGTTTATCAATTGATATTAATCTAATTTAGCCCATTGCCGTATTGTCATTTATGACATAATCATGGTCAAATAAGACATTTATAAGCTGCCAAGCTAGACAGTTTCAACCAAAAAACACGTGATTGTAGACAGCCGCTATCAAAAAACAGCCATTAAAAAATAGACAAAGGAAACCAGACACTCATGCCCTACTTCAAACCTTTTAAAGTGATTATTTTGGGCTTCGATGGTGTACTCGGTAGCGTGCTTGCTGGTGCATTAGACCTTTTTTCATTTACTGGCGTCAGTTGGCAACGGTTTTCAAATGAGGCGGTAGAGCCGAGGTTTAGTGTGCAGATAGCCAGTCTAGGCGGCGTAGATATTAGATGTAGCAACCGCTTAATCATGCAAGCGCATTGCGACATTCGCGAGGTGACAGAGTGCGATTTATTATTAATCCCAACTATTGGCGATTCTATTGATAAGGTATTGAGTCAAAATAGCCAGTTAATTCCACATTTACAGCGGCTAGCTAATACCAAAGCAGATATCGCTAGTAACTGTAGCGGTGCTTTCTTTTTGGCAAAGGCAGGGTTATTAGATAATAAAATAGCGACAACCCATTGGGGCTATGCAAGTAAGTTTAAAGCAGACTTTCCACTGGTTGATTTGCAAGAAAACCAGTTTGTCACTCAATCAAAGAATCAATCAAAAAGCCAGTCAAGAAGTGATTCAATAACCCAATCGGGTACTATATTCTGTGCGGCAGGAGGAAGTGCGTTTTATGATTTGGGATTGTTATTAATCGAGCGCTATTGCGGGCGTGAGATTTCTACCCAAGTGGCAAAAACTCAGATTATCGATAGCAAAAGAGGCAATCAGAACAGTTATACCAATGTGACTTTGCATAAACCGCATGCAGACCAACTGGTCAAGCAAGTACAAGAATTTATTGAAGAAAATTTCAAACAGCCTATTCAAGTGAGCAGTTTGGCTGCCATAGTGAATATCACGCCGCGCACGTTAAATAGACGCTTTCAATCCGCTGTCGCCATGCGCCCGATCGAGTATATTCAAGCAGTACGCATTGAACAGGCAAAACGTTTGTTGGAATCAGGCGATGTAACGATTAAGTCACTCGCTGAGCAAGTCGGCTACGATGATATCTCATCATTTACCCGCCTTTTTAAACGCGCCACTGAGCTAACCCCGAAAGAGTACCAGGATAAATTTTCACGGTTAGCGATTTAGGTTTTCTTTATTGCTGCTTTTTCTGATGGTTAAAGGTTTTGCCATAATCCTTCGACATGAATCGCATCAGGCTTAATCGTTGGATAATCCGTAAACGCCAATTGATAGCCACCGATTGTATTTGGGCTAATTTGACACGTCGCGCCCAGTGGAAAGCTGTGTTTTTTCCCAATATGACCAAAGCTCATGCCACTATAAATCGGTAATCCTGTCAGCTTATGCAATTGACGAATCACCGTGGCAACATCATAGCGCTTATCGTAGCTGTCTTCACCCGTACCCGATAAGGCCCCAAATACAATTGCTTTCTGACCTTTAAACACGCCTGCTAGGTACAAATCATATAGCATGCGCTCAATACGATAGGTTTGCTCGCCCACATCTTCCAAAAACACAATGCCACCAGCAATTCGTGGTAAATAATCACTACCTGCCAGCGCCGATACTACACTTAGATTACCGCCCCAAATAGTACCGGTTATTGTTTTCGGTTCACCGTTTGACAGAATACTCGGTAATTGCGGACTGGTTAAAGAAGCATCTCTTATGCTGATAGCCAGATTTGGATTGGTTAGTGCTTCTACAAATTGTCGACAACTGATCTGATCCGGTTTGTTTTTGCCAAACTCGCTATAGAGCATCGGAGCGGCAAGCGAGCTCATATCTCCTTTTGCCAGTAGCGCACATTGGATAGCAGTCACATCACTAAAGCCTGCAAGTATGCTGCCGCGCTCTGCCATGATACGGCCTAGCGTCGACCAATCAACCATGGGTAATAAACGCATCGCACCATAACCACCACGCACACCCAGTAGCAGCTTAGGTGCTGCGATCGCACCGGTGGCGATGTTTTGTAAATCACTGGCTCGCTGTGAATCCGTACCTGCAAAACGCAAATACTGCCGAGTGGTAATCGCAGAATTGTCCACTTTAAAACCGGCACAAGACAGGCGATCTAATGCCAATTGATTGCGCTCATTACTGCCACCGACGTTGGAGCTGGCAAAAAGTCGCGTCTCAATACTTGGCGTGATACAGCTCATTTGCGACTGTAATATCTGAGAAGATACTGGTTGGGATATCAAACTCTCATCCAACAGTGCGGTTGGCAGATCGTCTTTGGTGAATGACGTATTATTATTTGTATCAATCGTATTAGAGGCCAGCACTTGAGTTATGCTTTGGGTCGCTAATAATCCTACACTTGCATTTATGCCGATTTTTCGTAAAAACTGTCGCCTGTTCAGGCCAGCCGTACTTTTTATAGCTGAATCAGCCGCTTTATGCTGGCTCTCATTTTTATTGTTTTTTAATGATTGTTCAGAAGCTATTTTTGAAGCCATATTTTGTTGCTGCCTATCAATTTTTATCTTGGTATGGTTTTGAATGGTTTTTATCTTTGTTATTAACCGACTTATAACATCGAAATATCGCATTGTAGCTTGTTTGTCAGCGCTTAAAGTTGCCCAATCTTTGCCTGTATTTACTTTTTCGCTACCGTATGAGATAAAACTGCTCAGGCAACTTGCACGTTTGCCACCAAAAACCCAACAAATCGCTATGGCGCGATATTGGCACACGCCATAACTTTGTTATAGTATAAGAATACTGATTGCTGTTAAATAAGGATGATAATAATGGTTGATAAAACGACTGATAAACAGAAAAAAGAAGAAATATTAGATGCTGATCTTGAGTACATCATTAATGAGGAAGAAAAGCTTAAAGAAAAATTGGCAGACAGCAGCCACCTTGAGCGTTTCACCAAAGACTTGATGCTATTTATGAGTCTGATTAAGGATTACTATAAAGGCAACTATCGTGATATTCCTTACAAGACCATTTCAGCAGGAATTGTCGGTTTACTCTATACCATCAACCCTATAGATATTATCCCAGATTTCATTCCTTTTATTGGTCATATTGACGATGCTCTAGTGCTTACCTTTTGCTTAAAACTGATTGAAAAAGATTTGCAAAAATATCAAACGTGGAAGAAAAGTCAGTCTACTGCTAAACCTACTACTCATTTAAAGAAAAAAGCCTGACCGTTTAAATGCAGTAAAAAGCCACGACTGATAATCAATTTATCGGTCGTGGCTTTTTACTAATCAGTATCAACTTACCTAGGCTACTCAATCAGGCACACCATAACTGGATTTTTCGGGATTGAGGCCAAATGAATAGACGAAAGTAGCAACGAGGCTATTAATGATAATAAATGGTACATCGATAGCGACGTGCCCGAGCGCGTAGCGACCGATTAACCACGATATAATCAGCATAATAATAAAGAACCCACCCAAATACGCCAAGATGGCAGGATGCTTTAGATTATAAGGCTGCTCAGGTTTGGGCTGCTTATCGAGCACATAGGTTCTGACTGCCCAACCGGCTGCATAAGAGAACCCACCCAATACCACATAACTAAAAAAATTCATATTGCCTGACTCGAATGACATGACGGTTTATGATAAGGAGTTACTTATAATAAACGGTGATTTATAAAAAGTATTTATTGAATGAAACCGTTATTTATAATAAATGACGGTTTATTAATAATGACTTATCGCGCTTACCTAAATACTATCATTAACATTATCGATAACAATATTGGCATGTGGATTGGCTAAGATATCGGTATTGACGTCATCACACTCTACGCGATATATAGTATTGGCACCTCGATAAATATAGGATAAATACTCACTATCCAGCAACGGATCGATATTAGCATAAACAGGTTTGACATGAGCCAGCACCAATACTCTATCCGGACGGCCAATGACGGCGTCAACATTATCAGGATCAATAGAGAAAAACGTTGGTATATCACTATTCTCAATTACTTCTAACGACTCAGCGTCATCCCAAACGCGCTTAGAACTA
>NZ_NEXU01000055.1:0-1215 GCF_002224105.1 Psychrobacter sp. DAB_AL32B
CCTTCAAAAACTGACAAATCCGCCGCAGTCTCTACCGCTTCAGCATCGATTTTGCTGCTGTTGGTACCATTACAAGCGGTCAAAAATAATACGCTGCTCGCCGCCATACCAATCATCAGGCGTGTCAGTCTTTTATAAAAAATATTTGAGTGTAAGGACATAATGGGGTTATCCTGCATTGGTGCATTAAAAGCTTTTATTGGGCGTATTATCGTCTAACAATATTATCGTCTAACAATATTATCGAATATCATCATCAAACATTGGCATCAAACATTGGCATCAAACATTGGCATCAAACATTGGCATCAAACATTGGCATCAAGCACTGCCATCAAGCACTGCCATAAAACAACAGTATCAAAATGTGTATCATTGCTGCCATTTTTATAACAGCATTATGCTGGAAATTTTTAGCTATCTCAGAAGATAGCTTCTGACAATCGCTCTTATTTTAACAGAAAACCGCTATGTTACTATTATGATATATGGTTTTGCGTTTTTGTGCATGGCAACTGCCCATCCTAATGCTAGATTTGTTATACTCAATCCCAGCATATGCAAGTAGAGCTATCGTAAAAAATGTGAGTAAAATCTCTTTGCTCTACCCTACGTTTATTCTTATTAGGTCAATAAATTTTTATGTCAGACAATCGTACCTCAGCGCAGCAACTTAATACCAACAACGCTATGAATCCATTAGCTGCTAAACCAGACACAACGGTTGCCTATACGGACGGTGCATGTAAAGGTAACCCTGGCGCTGGCGGTTGGGGCGCGCATCTTATATTTAGTGACGGGCGTACGCAGGATTTGTATGGTGGCGATGACGAGACGACCAATAATCGTATGGAGCTGATGGGTGCGATACAAGCATTAAAACATAGCCCACATGGGCAAAACCTTGAGATTTGGACAGACTCAAGCTATGTCAAAAAAGGTATCACCGAATGGATTGAGGGCTGGAAAAAGCGAGGCTGGAAAACAGCCAGTAAAAAACCAGTCGCCAATCAAGACCTTTGGCAACAACTAGACGAGCTTTGCCAACCACGCGATGTTGATTGGCATTGGGTCAAAGGTCATGCTGGACATGCTGGCAATGAAAAAGCAGACGAGCTGGCAAATTTAGGCGTGACGTCCAGTAGTGAAGATTTATCGACAGTAGACACACAAGATACCGCTAAAAAAAAAGAGCAAATAGTGTCTGATAAAAAG
>NZ_NEXU01000056.1:0-13383 GCF_002224105.1 Psychrobacter sp. DAB_AL32B
AAATTAAAAAAAAAAAAAAAAAAATATAACAATAAAAAAAAAGAGAAAACAAAGTGTCTGATAAAAAGCCAGCCACGAGCGATGACTGGCTAAAGTTGTGATCCATTAGGTTTTGATATGATGGATGACGAGCTTGATGAAGAACTATCAGATGATCATATGGTGGAAAGTCAGATATTAGAAAAACAGACGTTAGAAAGCCAGATATCGGAAAGTCATATACTGGACAATTATGGTAATGATAAAAACCATGTCGATGATATGATGTATAGAAGCGATATAGTAGAAGCAAATCGCTATCAGGATAATGCTAGCAAACCAACGACTACCACAGATATACCGGAAGCGCAGACCTTTATGACTGATACCACGATTAACGCTAATATACCAAATATATATACTGATATAGAAGCTACTATAGATACTGAAACGCCAAAATTCGATGGCGATACTAGCCGTGCCAATCCACATTTTAAACCGCTACTACCTCAGCCTATCAATCGTCATGAATCTGACCGCCAACTCATCATGGATACTGAAACCACAGGTCTTGATCCGTTAAAGGGCGATCGCATTGTCGAAGTCGGTATTGTAGAGATGGTCGGGCGTAAGTTTACCGGCGAAAAGTTACACGTCTATATCAATCCACAGCGCGGTATGGATGAAGAAGTTATTCGGATTCACGGTATCTCTGAAGCGTTTTTAACCGACAAACCAACCTTTGATCAAGTCGCTCAGTCGCTCTATGACTTTATGGACGGTGCAGAGGTCATCGCTCATAACGCCACGTTTGATATGAATTTCCTAAATATGGAATTTGCTAAAGTTGGCATGCATGACTTTGCCGAGCGGGTAAAAGTGACTGACTCGCTGGTAATGGCCAAGCAGCAATATCCTGGGCAAAAAAACACCCTAGACGCTCTCGTGCGTCGTTTAGATGTTGGTAAGCAAGACCGTACTTTTCACGGGGCATTACTAGATTCAGAGATTTTAGCTGAAGTTTATCTGGCGATGACCGGCGGACAGGTCACATTGGCAATTGAGGAAGACACTCAAGCAGACGGCGGACACACTGCCCATGCCAGCTTTGCCAATTTGGCTGCTTTATTGCTTGAGTCGAGTACCGATGAGAGCGCCAATCAAAGCTGGTATGCTACGCTCGCAGAAGACTATACTGAGCTAAAAGCCAAAATGTAACAGTGATTAAAATAGCTTCTTAAATTGGCCGTTAGGGGATATAGTCTCGATTATTATAACAATAAGCGTTAAAGCCTTAGCCATATACTTTTTTAATTTATCCTCTAAATGATTGCCATTTTCGTCAGTATTTTATGGAAAAATAAATATGAATAAATCTAACCAAATGAAATTAACCGCACCAACGCTGAGTGTGACTGACTTTAATCTACCATCACTCCATTTATTGCACGATGAGATTAATGTCATATTAAAAGACACTGAGATCCATTTGGGCGAATTTACTGACGACAATAGCCAAGCGCCTTTATTGTTAGACTCTATTATTGTGCTAAAACAGCTGTCTTGTATTTTTCAGCTGATTTCTTTGGCTGGTGCAGAAGCGCTCAACACAGCGATTATACAGGGGCTGCAACAACTTTATGATAGTGGTGATAATAACAATATCGCCTTGATTATGGATTTGTCAGAAGCCATCATGACGCTTGATCGTTATGTTGAATTTGTGCTGCTGACGGAGTCGGTAGAGCCGACTTTATTATTACCTATTATTAATAAGCTCAATGCCCACAGCCAAATTGCACCTATCGATGCAGAGTATTTTGCTATTTTCGGCAACAGTAGTGTCATTATTGCCAATCCTGAACAGAATTTCCAGCCGCTTAATGAGCTAAATATTGATAGTGAATTATTAACTTATGCATATCGTAGTGGTCTTGGCGTCGCTTTGATTAATCGAGACGGTAATCTGAGCCAAGATGATCAGCAAAAACTGGATGCAATGGCAGCCGCCTGTGCTTTGATAGCAGCAAACAGTAGTAGTCTGTTTTGGCAGGCAGCAGCAACTGCGGTCACTGATATTGCAACTATCTTGCCTCTTAACTTGAGCCAAAAACACACGCTCATTTATTTAGAACAGCAGTTCCAAAGCTACTTGCCTGTGATGGATACGCGTTTTGCAGATTTGGTCAGTTTTGCGTGCCAACGTGATACCGAAGAAGCAAAAATCCTGCGTGAGCAATATGCTGCTAACCAACTAGAAGATCCGCAACGTAAACAGATGGCGCGCTTCTTATTCGGTCCTAACCGCGCACTCACCGACACTTTGAATACAATCATTCAGACTCAAATCAATACTATCAAAGAAAACGTCGATAGCTACGCGCGTGGTGATTCGATCAATCCAGTTGATATGCAAACCTCTCAAATCATTGAAGAGCTGACCACGTTGAGCTCATCATTACATCTGCTGGTTCTATCAAATGCTGCCAACAGCCTTACTAAAGCGGCAGAAGCGGTAACTAAATGGCGTACGCCTTCTCCAGAAGATTTTGACCACTTACTCTTGGCATTGATGCATGCTGAAAACGCCACTATTGCGATGGCAGAGATGCATACACCAGGGGCAATTTATCTGCCTTTGAATAATCCGCATATCTCATTGCACCAACTCAATACTGCCTATGATACGTTAACACAAGAAAGTCGTACCGCGATTGCCAGTGCGGAGCAAGCCATCAATGACTATCTCGCTGAACCTGAGCGCGATGTACTGAATATTCAAAACATTCCTGAGATGATGCGCCAAGTGGCCGGTGCGGTGCGCTTTTTGCAGCTGCCAACGCCTGCTAGTATGCTCAGCCAATTGGCGAGCTATTTGCAGCACCGTATCAATAGTGGAACCCGTATCGATGATGACACATTAGCTTATATCGCTGATGTTATGATGGCAGTAGATCATCATTTAGATGGTTTTGAAAACCATCGCCCAGTCAGTAAGCAAGCACTTGATGTTGGGCAACACAGCTTGAGCCAGTTACTTGCTGCTTAATAAATTACTTTAATAGGCTCATATCTAAGCTGATATGAGCCGTCTTTGACCGTTCGGAAACTTGCCTTATGTCAAGCGCCTTTATACTTAATGACGAAACCGTTTTGTGTCGTCAGACGCCTAGTGGCTGGTGGCCTTTGCAGGTTCAGTTGCCTCAATCAGATAACCAGACAGAGTCAAGCGCTAGCGACTATCAGCAAGCTTATCAAATTGGACAGGTAGCGCTATTTGAAAGCTTAGCGCCAAGCCACTGGCTACCTAGTGACGCTACAGATAGTCTAAATGAAGCCAATGAAAATGTTGACTCTAATGCCATAACCGCTCAAGCAGCCAGCGCGATTACTTATGACTATGCAATAGCACATAATATTACCTTGCCTATTATTTTAGAAAGCAATACTTTAGAAAACAGTAATTTAGAATCTAGAACTTTAGAAACCGATAATTTAGAAAATAGTAGTTTTGAGAGTAACGCTAACGCTTTTGTGCCTTATCGACAGCTTATCACCCAACTGCCTATGGCATTGTCTGATCAGCTTAGCCAAGCCATACAGTTGTTACGTTGGCAAGCAGATACGCAGTTTTGTAGTCGCTGCGCGGCGCCAGTTGTTCATGCCAAACGGGATGATCGCGCCATGGTCTGTCAAGTTTGTAGATTGCGGCAGTATCCGCGTGTGCAACCCTGCATCATTACTGCCATTACCCGACCTAATCCGCAAACCGGTGAAATGCAAATTTTATTAGCCCATCATCATCGTTATGGTCAGCAAAAAACAGCGCTACAATCACTACAATACGGTTTAATTGCAGGTTTTGTAGAAGTCGGTGAAAGTCTAGAGCATGCGGTGGTACGTGAAGTGGCAGAAGAGGTGGGTATTAGTTTATCTGATATTCACTATGTAAGCAGTCAGCCATGGCCATTTCCGTCCAATTTAATGCTTGGTTTTCGAGCGTCGTATGCGGGTGGTGACATTGTTATACAAGAAGATGAGCTCTCACACGCCGACTTTTTTGACCTCTCAGATTTGCCAAAAATACCGTCGAAAGGCAGTATTGCTTATGAGCTGATTGCGCAAATTGCCCACGAGCAAGGGTTATCGCTTTAATCTCTAGCATCAAAGTATGATTGATAAATGTCGCCATCGTCTTATTTATTCTAATGTCAGTACTTAGCACTGATATGAAGGTTTTGAATTACATGCAAAGTAATACCAGTGAAAGTAGCACCAATATCCGCTTAATCAATTTGCCTATCTTGTTCGATACGTTGAACATACGAATTTTGCCTGCCAGTATACAAGCAAAGATTGCGCGCATTGACGCTTGTCTACCGCAGACACAGTGCGGTCTTTGCGACCATGCAGATGGCTGCTTACCTTATGCAGCCGCTATCGTATTAAATGATGAAGCGTACAATAAATGTGTGCCAGGTGGTCAACCAGTTACTGATGCTATCGCGCAAATTATCAATCAAGAAGACCTTGCATACAATCCAGATGATTTGCATAGCTTAAATAACAACGCAAAAGATGATACAGTTTTTAATACGCTAGCGCTTAGCGCTAAACCTTCAAAATGGCCAATAGATGCCATCTCGCAGCGCCCTGTTGAAGTGCGCGCTGTTATTCGCGAAGACGATTGTATCGGCTGTACCAAATGTATTCCTGCCTGTCCAGTCGATGCCATCGTCGGTACTGGTAAGCACATGCATACTATTTTTACTGATTTGTGCACCGGCTGTGAGCTATGTATCGCGCCCTGTCCTGTCGATTGCATTGATTTGGTCACCATTGAGCGCACGCTTTCGATAGCTGAGCGTACATTTGAACAAGAGGATTTGCGCCAGCGCTATCATACCCATTTAAAACGCGTCAGTGAGCAGCTTGCGGATAGCAGCAATAGCAAACCCGTGGTCAGCATGGTAGAGGCTAAGTTGAATAATGCTGCCAGTCAGTCGTTAAACATCAGTGAAGAGCAAGCGAAAAACACCATTGCCGCCGCCAAGCTACGCAGCAAAATTAAAAAGCTAGAAAAGCAGCTTAGTGTGCGCCCAAATGAGAACAAACAAGCAGAGCTTGACGTCTTACAAGCAGAGCTTTTAGATCTTTAATAGTAGATAAATATTTTATTCGATAATATTTCTATAAAATTACCTACATATACTCTTGCGGCATTAATAATGAAAACTATAGTAAAAAAACTATGAGTAAAACCGTCAAACATAAAACTGCTGATACCCCACCATCGAGGCGGATGCCCAATCGTGACGTGCGCCCATTTTTTGAAAAATTGGCAGCGACGATTGACGAGCCAGTCACTGAGCTCAACTATGGCAGTAATTTTGAGCTGCTTATCGCGGTGATTTTATCGGCACAGGCAACCGACGTGAGCGTCAATATTGCCACTCGCAAGTTATATCCGCTGGCGAACACACCTGAGTCCATTTTGGCATTAGGTGAGGAAGGACTTAAAGCATATATTAAAAATATCGGCCTATATAATGCCAAAGCTAAAAACGTTATCAAAACCTGCCGTGATTTGATCGAGAAGTTTGATAGCACCGTACCTGACAATCGCAAAGACTTAGAATCACTGGCTGGCGTTGGGCGCAAGACCGCTAATGTGGTCTTAAATACAGCCTTTGGACAGCCAACGATGGCCGTCGACACCCACATCTTCCGAGTAGGTAATCGCACTGGTCTCGCCACTGGTAAAAACGTATTAATCGTCGAAAAAAAACTGGTCGAACGCATCCCAGATGACTTTATCGTTGATGCGCATCATTATCTGATTTTGCATGGGCGCTATACTTGTCAAGCACGCACACCGAAATGTGGCGCTTGTCCTGTCTATGAAGAATGTATGTTTAAGGATAAAGCAGCGTTTTTAGAAATTTAAAGGTTTTTAAACGTTATCTTTCTAAATACCTTAACTTAAGGAAGCAGGATGCAAACCCTTACTGCTCTAGTATTTGATGATTTTGAAACATTAGATTTATTTGGACCCATTGAGATATTCGGCAGTCTGCCTGAATATTTTCGTATTCAGTTTGCGTCAATCAAGGGTGGTATTGTTTATAACCATCATGGGGTTGCTTTGCAAACGATTGCATTAGCAGAGCTAGAATATCAGACTCATATATTATTAGTGGTCGGTGGTAAAGGGACTCGCCCACTAATAAATGATAGCCACTTTTTGCAGACACTTGCTATGCTTGCTGATAGCGCTGACTGGGTGCTGAGCGTCTGTACTGGCAGTGCGTTATTAGCGAAGGCTGGCATCTTAAAGAATAAGCAAGCAACTTCTAACAAACGGGCGTGGCAATGGGTAACTGAACAGGCCACTGAGGTTCATTGGGTAAAGCAAGCACGTTGGGTTGTAGACGGCAAGTTTTATACCTCTTCAGGCGTCAGTGCTGGAATGGATATGGCGCTCGGCTTTATTGCTGACAGACAAGGTCGCGATAGCGCACAAGAAGTTGCTGATTATATAGAATATCGTTGGCAAGAAGATAGCCAGCTTGATGATTTTTAGCAAAGATAGCTGACACTAGAGTTTTACCTCAATTCACGTTAAAATGTCATAATTTTTTGATTCAATTTTGCCTCTTATTTTCCGTTAACATTTAATAATGACTGAGTTTATAGATTACAGTCCTTGCAACTAAGCGATCCTATTATGCGCGAATACAACTTATTTACCTCAGAATCTGTGAGCGAAGGTCATCCTGATAAAATGGCTGACCAAATCTCAGATGCTATCCTTGATGCTATTTTGCGTGAAGATATTCATGCGCGTGTGGCGTGTGAGACACTAGTCAAAACTGGCGCAGTAGTATTGGCTGGTGAAATATCAACGACCGCCAACATCGACTTTGAACGTATTGTACGTGATACGGTCAACGGTATTGGCTATCATCATTCAGACTTAGGTTTTGATGGCGAGACTTGCGCCGTGATCAACATGCTTGGCAAGCAATCCCCTGAGATTGCCCAAGGTGTCGATCGCAGTGATCCTGAAGAGCAAGGTGCAGGTGACCAAGGCTTAATGTTTGGTTATGCCAGTAATGAGACTGAAGTATTAATGCCAGCTCCTATCGAATATGCCCACCGTCTCATGCAGCGTCAGTCAGAGTTGCGCCGTGCTGGTGAATTACCGTGGTTACGTCCAGATGCCAAAGCGCAAGTGACCCTAAAATATGACGGCAATCGTCCTATTGCTATTGATGCCGTGGTGCTGTCGACTCAACATGACCCAAGTATCTCACAAGCAGATCTGCAAGAAGCGGTAATGGAATCTATTATTAAGCAAGTATTGCCAGCGGATCTATTGCATGCCGGTACGCGCTACCATATTAATCCAACTGGCAAGTTCGTCATTGGTGGTCCGGTCGGTGATGCAGGTCTTACCGGTCGCAAGATTATCGTTGATACTTATGGCGGTATGGCGCGTCATGGTGGCGGCGCATTCAGTGGTAAAGATCCTTCCAAGGTTGATCGTAGTGCGGCTTACGCGGTACGTTATGTCGCCAAGAATCTAGTTGCCGCCGGCATTGCTGATCGCTGTGAAGTCCAAATAAGCTATGCAATTGGCGTTGCTGAACCAACCTCTATTTCGATCAATACTTTCGGTACCAACAAGATTAGCAACGACGAAATCATTCGCTTGATCCGTAAACATTTTGACTTGCGCCCTTATGGCATTACGCGCATGCTTAATTTATTACAGCCGATGTATCAGCAAACAGCTAGTTTTGGACACTTTGGTCGCCAAGGTTCTGAAACGGCCTTTACGTGGGAAAAAACAGACAAAGCCGACATTTTAAAAGCAGATGCAGGTTTATAAAACTTGCATTAAATGCTCTATTATTTTAGCCAGTTTTTAAACTGTCATAATAAATTTAAATTTACCTACCATTATTAGGACTCGCTTATGTCTCAAGACAATATTCAAGACGGTATTCAAAGCAACACCCAAGACAATACTCAAAACGACGCTCAAAACAATAATATTGATGCAAGCCTTGAAATCACCCCTGAAATGCAGGCGTTTTATCAACGTGCGGATGCCATCATCGGTGTTGCAAACAGTCAGTTGGGTTCTGATGCCCACTCAGGACAAGTAGGTGCATCACTACTCTATGCAGCAGCACGTTATAGCGCCTCTGTTGCCTCTATTGGCTTTGTAAAGGGTGATGACTTTGCCAAAGAAAAAGACGATATCGTTGAGTTCTATGTCAAACAATACCGTCAAATGCTTAGCGACAACTTGACAGATTACGCACAAAATTTCGATAAATATGTGCAGATCAATCAAGACGATAAGCCTGCTAAATAAGACTCTTGTTAAATAAAACCACAGTATTTAGCTGAATTTCCTAAAGTGAAAAATAGTTTTATAATAATAAAATTTAAACCCAAGCTTAACGTTAAGCTTGGGTTTTTTGTTGACGATGATTCAGTGGCTGACTGCTGATAAATAAGCTACTATAAATTTAGACCACTTTATGACTGATATGGTTGAAGTTAACTGTCGATAACAGGACGTTATCGAATGCTATCTATAAGGAAATATTATTATGAAGCATTTATACAAATCACAGCTTTCATCGCTATCATGCTTATCATTATTAGGGTTATCAGTGACCATAGCCTTAGCCGGCTGTAATAACATCCAAAGCATCGATGCGCCTGATACCTCCCCTATTCATACTACTGAGTATAACAAAGACCAAAGTCAGGCGGCGAATCAAGGATCTATCAACAACCCTTTTACCAAGTGCCCGCCTTATAATCCTGAACAAACGATGTGTACGGCGCAATACGATCCTGTTTGTGTGACCGTAAAGAATCGATCAGGAGTCAGCTATCGTACTGCGGGCAACTCATGCTCAGCGTGTGGCACAACTGTGGCAGTCGGTTACGTTAAAGGACAATGCTCATAGCTTTACGTAGACGTCCTTTAGTAAAATAAACTAGGTAGCGCACATACATGGAAAAAGCCCCAGCTTCATCATAAGCTGGGGCTTTTCTATTCAACGATAGGCTAATAAATACCTATTCAGTCGGTTTTTCAATATCAGGCGGGCCTGTGAGTAAGTCTTCATCGCGGAATTCATTAGCTGAATTATGCTCTGCTGACTCTTCAGTAATAAACCATTGCTGGTTGCGGTACAAAATCAAGCGATCTCGACTTAAGCCACGCAGTAATGAATACAGCATAATCAGTATAACAACCGCAAAGGGAAAGCCTGAGACAATGGAAGCTGCTTGTAAGGCGCCTAATCCACCAGCTGCCAATAATACCGCAGCGATAACGCCTTCAGTACCGGCCCAGAATAAACGCTGAATCTTTGGTGGATTGGCATCGCCACCTGAAGTCAACATATCAATAACAAAGCTGGCTGAATCTGATGACGTCACAAACCACAGCACAATCATGACAATAATCAGTAAGGTTGCCGCTTTAGCAAATGGATAAAACTCCATTAATTTAAAGATAGCACTACCATAATCAGCCTTCACTGCTTCGATAAGACCTGGACTTGCTAGACTAGGATCAGCCGCAGCCATCAACTCCATGTGCACCGCCGAGCCACCAAACGCTGTAAACCATAGAAATAAAATAGTAATGGGAATAAGTAGTACACCCAATATAAACTCGCGAATGGTACGACCACGAGAAATACGCGCGATAAATACCCCAACGAATGGCGACCAACTAATCCACCATGCCCAATAGAAAATCGTCCAAGAAGACTGCCAGTTTTCTTCGCCAGCATATGACTCCGTCCAAAGACCTAATGGAATCACTTGATGTATATAGTTACCGATGTTTTCTACAAAACTGTTTACGATAAACTGGGTCGGCCCTAAGATAATAACAAAGCTTAGCAGTACAATGGTCAGGAAAATATTGATATCGCTTAAGCGCTTGATACCTTTGTCCAAGCCCATCATCAGTGACAGACCGGCAAGCATAGTGATAAAGGCTATCAAAATAATCTGTACGGTAATGTTATTAGGAATACCGAATAACGTGTCAAGACCAGAGTTAATTTGCAATACCCCAAGACCCAAAGTCGTTACTACCCCAAACATCGTACCGAATACCGCTAAAGTATCAACCGTATGACCCCATGGACCATAGATTTTTTTACCAATCAAAGGATATAACGTCGATCGAATCGCCAATGGCAAACCGCGGCGATAGTGAAAGTAGGCCAATGACAGCGCAACCATGCCATAGATGGCCCATACATGCAGACCATAATGTAAGAACGAGATATTCATCGCTTGCTTGGCAGCAGCAATCGTCCCAGGCTCACCTAGCGGCGGTGCCATAAAATGCTGTAGCGGCTCAGCAGTACCCCAATAGAGTAATCCAATACCGATACCGGCTGAGAACAACATACCAATCCAAGAAATCAGATTGTATTCAGGCTTTTCTGTCTGGTATCCAAGCCTGATATCACCGTATTTACTAAATATTAAGTAAACACTCATTACTAAGGCTAGATTGACGACGACAATAAAGAACCAGCCAAAGCGTACAGAAATAAACGCCTTTGCTTGGCCAAATACCTCATTTGCAAGTTCATTAAAAAAAGCACCGAAAATAATAAACGCGACAATTAAAATTGCCGAGGATAAAAACACTGGCTTACTAACGCGAGGAAAAGGGCCCAATCGGCCAACTTTTACATGATCCATTTAGTCATCTCAATTTTTTTGGGTGTCCACCTTAACAAGATATGTACGAACTATCAAATCGCAGCAGTCACCTCTTTATCATAAAAATTAATGTCACTAAAGAAACCAAGTGACTGAGTATTTTGATTTAAACATTGTTTATCTTTTTTAGGTAATATTAATGATAAGTAAACATATGATTATATTAATAAAAACATACTTTAAAACTGATAAATTTTATTTAAAAAAACAATATAGCGCTACTGGTTTTGATTTTTCGGAGCATCTGAAGTGTAAAGCGCATAGTAAGCGACGAAAAATTAAATCTCTTGATACATGGCTATTCATCCATCTATTAATATACCAATTCCATATTGTACTGGTTATACGTCGTGCTATTTTTAGTTTATTTAGGTAATAATCGTAAAAGCCTCCCCTCAGCACCATCCTCTAACACCCACACCTCTCCATTCACAACCAGCACACTACGAATGCGTTCGCCCATATCGTAGCGATAACGCTCAGATGCCGTGTTATTTTCATCAAAATTAACCACAATGAGCGCCTTCGATGACAAACCGCTGATAAGGGCATTCCCTTGCCACGCTGGAAAATCATTATATTTACCAGAGGAATAGATACTCATTGATGAAGGCGATATTACCGGTGTCCAAGTAATGGCGGGCGCTGCAAATTCGGGGCGGGTATCGTGGTCGGGAATATCTGTACCCGTGTAGTTACGCCCATTGGACACCAGCGGCCAGCCATAATTCTTGCCTTTTTCAATAAGATTAAACTCATCGCCACCTCGTGGCCCCATTTCATGCGCCCAAAATTTGCCACTATCATCGAACGCCATACCCAATACATTGCGATGACCGATTGTCCAAAACTGAGCGGCGATATCATTGTTTTTATTCATAAATGGATTATCGGCTGGCACAGTACCATCAGGATTTAATCTAATGATTTTACCCAAGTTGACACTCATATCTTGCGCTGGGGTTTTTTCTTGCCGCTCACCTGAACTGATATATAAATATTGCCCATTAGGTGAGAACAGCAATCGATGACTATAATGCCCTTGCCCTTTAACTTTTGGGGTCTGCTGCCAAATTGGGGTAATTTGTTGCAAGCTTGGCTCATTAGTATGCAAACCTGAAAGCTGAGCTCGAATGACTTTGGCACCAAACTTATTACTTTCATTGCCTGTACCCGCTTCTACGTAGCTAATATATACGTTATTAGAAGTGGCAAAATCTGGCGCAATGATAATATCTCCAAGACCGCCCTGTCCGCCATAAGCTACTTTGGGCACGCCAGCAACTGCTGTCTTAACGCCAGTCGCCGTATCAACTATAAATAACTCACCTGTCTTTTGCGTTACTAGTAGTTTTGGCGGCTTACCATCAACTTTTGGTAGTGCAGTCATTGCCCAAGGCTCATTAAAAGTAGCGATTGCCTTAGTAGTAAAAGCAGGTTTATCGATATTTTCTTGCCTATCAGCGGTAGAGGTCTGCGCTTCTTTATATTCCGCAAGATCTGCATTGGTATTGACTGCTGAAGGATTGGAGCAAGCCGAGGCGCTAAACAACAGAGCAGTTACGATGATAGGTAAGGCTAAAAATACATTGATGCTTTTGGTTTTTATTATTATCATTTTTTATCTCCATAGATCTTGTATTCATATTATTAGAGCTTAGGTCAGTTATAACATAGTAAAAATATTAAAACGGTAAAATAATGATTGAGTATCAAACAAAAACCCCTTATTTGCTCATGGCAAATAAGGGGTTTAATGTAACGTTCAAAACGACCGTTAAAGTTTGCTATTAGCTCATTCTAAGCTTATCAAAGGTCAACTTATCATCAGCACCGACATCGATTTTGATGATATCACCAGCGACAAAATCACCCGCTAGTAGCTTCAATGACAATGGGTTTTCGATCTCTTGCTGAATGGCGCGTTTTAACGGACGCGCGCCATACACAGGGTCGTAACCAACTGCCACCAGCTTGTTCATGGCATCTGCTGATAGCTCGATATCCATCTCACGCTCATATAAACGCTGACGCAAGCGATTCAATTGAATCTCAGCGATACCCGCCATCTGCGACATACCAAGTGGATGGAAGACCACAATTTCATCAATACGGTTAACGAATTCTGGGCGGAAATGTTGTCCAACCGAATCCATTACTTCCGCTTTGATATCTTCATAGCTCTCACCAACCATTTCTTGGATTTTATGCGAACCCAAATTACTGGTCATAATGATGACGGTGTTTTTAAAGTCAACCACACGGCCCTGTGAATCTGTCAAGCGCCCATCGTCCAATACTTGCAGCAAGATATTAAACACATCAGGATGCGCTTTTTCGACTTCATCAAACAAAATTACACTATAAGGCTTGCGGCGTACAGCCTCAGTCAAAGCGCCGCCTTCTTCATAACCGACGTAACCTGGAGGCGCGCCCACCAAACGACTGACACTGTGCTTCTCCATGTACTCACTCATATCGATACGTACGATGGCATCTTCACTATCGAACAAGAAGTTCGCCAGTGATTTGGTCAACTCCGTTTTACCGACACCCGTTGGGCCTAAAACTAGGAACAGAGCATGAAGGACGATGCGGATCAGAAAAGCCAGACCGACTACG